>NZ_JAQEGR010000022.1:0-45568 GCF_027667425.1 Fusicatenibacter saccharivorans | reverse complement strand
TTTTTAGGGCAACACAATCCGTCGAATTATTTTGCACTTACTATATAAGTAAGATAAAAAAGTTTCTAAAAAGGGGCTATCGGGAAATAGATAGTCCAAAACAGGGGCAGACGCAACTCGTATGAGTTACGCCTGCCCCTGAAATTTATCTCCTAAAAAGAGAGAAAGATGGCTAACGACAACCATCTTCCTCTCTGTTCCATGTTATAATGGAACTATACTAAAACAAGATTATTATAACGACTTTTTTGATTTTGGGCAAAAAGCACGAATTCTCTGGGATTGCCTCTTCCTCTCATATCAAGGGCTAAAAATCGGTATTAACCGACATCCCCCTTTTAGAAACTTTGTATAAATATGTTTGATGGATAGGTATGTTTGTTAATGGTCATCCTTATTAAAATGATAATTTTTTGCGAAACCTCTGCTGTCATAAGATCCGCCGGTAAATCCAATACCTACGCTTCCGGAAATAGGATGACCAATCGAAGCTCCCATGCTAATACTTAAACCAACAGTTTGATGAGCGTATTCAAAAAATAGCTGCTCTTTGAGAATATCATGATAATAATAAGCTTTTCTCGGAACTAAATACACAGACATCGTACCTTGAGTTGGATCACCAGAAATTTCTTCTCTTTGAGCAATACTTAAATAGCAACCAACGCCGCCTTTTTGTGCGGTTGAATAATTTGAAATGGACTGAATAGGAACCCAAAGACCTTCTAATATATATCCGCTTTCAGCAAAAAAACCTTGCATTGACAGTAACTCGCCATTCCAATTGAGAGTCATAGCATCTGTTAATTGGAGGATTGGTGAAGATAACCATTTGAAAGATGCTTCTACTGCCACTCCAACGACTAAGTTACTATCAGTACATTCATCAAACGTTGTAACAGATAATTCAAGTTTTGAATCAGGAATACCACCATAAGGTTGTACCCCATCAGAAGAATTTGTATTAGGAATAGTCACAATTTCTGTTTGGGTTCCTCCGAACTTCATGTTTTTATCTTGGAAACGATAATATAATTCATGGAGCTTATGATCTGTAATGCTATCCAAAAACTCTTGAGGTGTGCCAATATTTTTCATGTACTGAATCATGGTTTCTTTGGATACGTCGTCATTTCCATTAGTTTCGGCAAAAGCAGAAACTAATGGAAATGGAACCATCAGACTAAATGCCAGCAAAAAAGTAATAATTTTTTTGAATATCTTCATGTGATACTTTCCCTCCTTTCAGGATTATCATCTATCCTAAATCTCTGTTTTTCAATCTATCGTTTCTAAATTATCTAACAATTAAGTTCATTGGAAACACCTCCATTTTTTTGAATTTCGTGTCTTTTTCTTGAAATTATTATAATATGGATGTTATTTTTCTGCAATATGTAGTATTTCATAATAAAATTCAGCAAATTTCATTTAATTTGCTGAAAAAAAATTTTTTCCCTAAAAAGTGTAATTTTTCATATGCTCAATCGTATAGATAAGGTAATCAGGAAAATAATGGAAACGACAACTTCCATGGTTATGTTCGTGAAATAAAAGATAGCGTTTTATATTTAAATGGATCAATTAAGATGTGTTATAATCTGGCATATCAAAAACACCATAGATATTCGTTTCATTTTTTTATCAACATAATAGACTGCAAATTTAATAAGAAACAGAAGATGAAATGATGCCATAAGCAAACAATGATCTGTGTGTAGCGGCAAAAGAGTAGCGTCATATTACGTTCATGTTTTGAAAAAGTTCCCCTCTGGGAATTTTCTCACGGGGGCAATCTGTTTACTCATTCAGTTCTATTGGTTGACGGGCTGACCGTTTCCACTTTTCCCAGATTGTTGACATGGATTCGAAATACATCACCAGTGGCAACATAACCTGTTTTTGTAACTGTGTCCAAACTCAAGGACTTATTTGTTCCATTTTCGACCGTCTGTTCGTTGAAATAAATAAGACCATTCGTAACTGGATCGAAGAGATATTCGCATATATCATATTTCACACTGGTTCCAACTGTGTAAGTTACTTTTTGATATGCTGTAACAGTATATTCACCTGGATTCATTGTCGAAAAATCAAATTGATGTTTTGGATCATCCGTTTGAACAACCACTTTAGATCCTCCATCCTTTTCCACTACCCACCGTCTGACATTCGACTTATAATTTGTCTTCAATATAACATTTTTTCTTATACTGTCAACATGAATATCTTTGATATAGGCCAGGGTACAATAATTATTCATTGCATTGCTGCCAGAAAATCTGGAGAATAGTTCATATGTATCCGTTATTGTGTAAAATGCATTCATGCCTCCATCTACAAGGTCATCACGCACTCCCGGCATTGTCGTAGTAGAGCCATCTTTGTAGTCTGGAATCTGCGTAACGGAGGAAATATTGTCAGAAGAAGAACTATTGCTTCCAGTGTTGGAACTATTCTTGTCTGAGCCGCTACTATTATTACCATTATTTGAAGTTCCGGTACTATTATTTGATGAATTTGTGTTCGAGTTTTGGTTTAGACTAGAACCTTCTATCAGTTTAAAAGGTGGATCTTTCTTATTCTGAAATATCAGCAAATAATTTCTACCATCTTGTTGAATCAGTTTCGTAAGAAATTGATCGTCTGAAAATGAAAATCCCATTTTCTTTGCAATAGCATCCATAACCTGCCGAAGCAGAATGTCGTCTGCACTATTTCCTGTAAGATAAGAGCTATTTTGATTGTCTCCCTTATTACTATCTGATCCGTTCTGACCATTTGTATTCTTATCCGTTGAATCTTCAGCATTGCTTGAAGATTCCGAATCTTGCCCTTTATTTCCATTTTCTTGATCTGTCTGTAGACTTTTCTCATATGTGGCTAATAAGCCATCTGACGGCGCATCTGACGCACTGACAATCAAGGATAAATCTCCATTTTTATCCAGAAGCGCAATTTTCCCGCCGCCATCTTCTATTGTAGGTTCACTAAAGCTCTTCTTTGGCATGTGCATATTATCGAAAATCGGATTAGTGACAGAACTAATAACATCAAAATCCTGACGATTATTATCCTTATTTAAAACGGACTCAAAGTCTTTTAAATAATCCAAAATCTGATCAATTTGATCTTTCTTGACATCAACGGTTCCATAAGAATACCCAATATCCTTGATGGACGAATTTGGACTGTGAAATATTCCGTTTTCGTCCGCATTTTTCCTGATCTCCGTTAAAATTGAACGTAATTCATAATTCAATTTCTTCTTTGCGTCCATTGCTTTCAACTGCGCTTCTGTGTAATGTACAGTTGTATCACCCCCAGATGTTGTATCTGAAGAATCCTCTTGACCGTTGGTCGTTTCTTTGTCACTTCCGTCTGATTTTATGGTCGTTTTATCGCCAACATTGGTTGTGACATCTTGGGTATCAGCATAGGTTGATATAGGTGTCCCCAATGATGTACATATCGCCAATATTCCTAACCATATTTGGATTTTTTTTCTCTGCATATAGTATTCCTCCCAAATAAGACCATAGCTCACAGCGATTTTACTGGAACTATGGTCTTGTTGTGCCAAATCAAGAATCAGAATTCGCATCTCTGAGGATGCCCTGCATCTCGGTGTTTGCATTATCATTGGCTTTACTGATGTTCTCACGAACCGTGTTCATCAACTTCGTCATTACACCGATTAATCCTACTGTGATTACGACAACAATAGCAAGCTGCAACAATTCCATTCCGGATTCATCTGTAAGAAACTGTTTGACATATTTTTTAAACATGATAGTGCCTCCTTTCCAATCTATATGTCTGTCTATAGTATTGTGAAAGAAGAAAAAAATAAAATTATACTGGATTTTTTTGTACGTGAATCCTTTCTCCAGTTTTTTCTCAATACTATATAAGAAGAATTATGCGCAAAAAAATAAAACGTATTAAAAGCTGTTGGCGCAGCAATTTAATACGTTTTATCAGCGGCTATTCACATTCCTCAACCAAAATAATTATAGCGTATTCTTTCCAAAGGTGCAATTCGTAAATTACATAAAAGTGAATTGTTCTATTAGATACACGATATCTGTTTGTCCATCTTCAATTACTTTAATAATTGTTGATAATATAATAATGCAGCTGAAGCACGTTTACCTTTTTCACGCTCTATATCGGCCGGTTTTTCATATTGTGTCAAAAAAGCAATGGATGCGGCTTCCACATCCTGTATGGATTTTAGGGTATTAAGTAATGCAGGCTCATACTGCTGCAAATACGCCATCAGAGAATCCAATTGTCCTTTTAAATCTCCGATACTCTTTCCTTTATCTATTGTATAGCGGCACAGATACTCCTTAATCGTTGGATCTGTAAACTGGACAATTCCATATCCATATCTTCCACCGGAATAGAGTCCGAATCTGGAGCTGCTAATAACCTCTGCTCTTGATATTTCACCGGAATCTACCATTTGTGTATACATTTGACCCGTAATCCTTGTCCTTCTAACGGCCCGTTCTTCCAACAAGGTAGGATCTAAGTTTGTACTGGATTCATTCGCCATATTTCCAAGTATACCGGCTACTCCTGCTGGTGTAATCCCATGTGACAGAAGATAGTTCCATATTTTCTCGGCATTCCCATTTCCAACTAATTCGTCAGAATCTTCTATAGTAACCATATGTACAATGCTTCGTTCACCGGACAAAAACGGAGACATTGTTTTTACGTAAGCGGATACGGTTATAATAACTTGATTTCCAGTAACCCATTTATTACAATTTGAATCTGCATATTCAAGTGCAACCTTGATATCCGATATATTCTGATTTTCAATCGACGCTTGTGCCACTTCCAGTGATAGTTTTTCGGCGTTTGTTTTTGTGGCACACACCGCTACAGCCCTGGATGATGATACTATGGCTTTTGACAGATTATTCATTGAGAAATTGATCTGCATCACCGCAATTATCAATATCACCATCGAAGTGATAAACACACTCATAAACGCAGCTGCGAGAAATTCTCCATTTCCTGCTCTTAATCTTTCCATTACTTATTCCTCTAATCTGTTGTGAATCTTCGAATTGCAAGAATTGGGCGACAATCTGCGCTTCGATCATGTGTTATTCCCGCTGTTTCATTTTTCGCCTCCACAATCATACCATTTCCATCATAAATTGCGACATGTCCAGCATAGCATAAGACATCGCCAGCTTTTGCGTGCGCCAAATCTGCGACAGGCTGACCTAAAGATCTCCACTCACCTGATGTCGCATATGGACCATTGTATACTCCACAATGCGTAAGACACTGCCATACAAAATGCGAACAGTCAATACCATTCGTAAGTGAATTTCCTCCCCAAACATAGGGATTTCCTACCCATTGTAGCGCAAATTGCACGATAGTTGTTCCCTGTGCTGTCGCACCAGTACCATAACTATTCGAAGAAATAAATTCTGTTGTCGCTGTTTTTTGAATTTGATATTTTGTATTATTCTGATCCCAATGAATGGATGCCAAACTGGGTAAATACCACTGCCCTACAGATAATGTAACTCTGATCTTGTTCTTTTCAAATGCATCGGCATCCATTTGTAAGTCAACAATATCTATATTTGTTTTTGACTGCAATAATTTTTTAAGTTTCTCAGCTTGCGTATATGCTTCCTGATAGGACGCGCCATCATTTTGAATCATATATATTGCCACTCCATCAGAGATGGAATCTACTGCATTTTGAGCCTTTAGCGCCATCTGACGGATTGCATATGTCTGAATAACGCCAATGACCAGAGCGTAGATAAGTAACAGCATAAAGCAGCCATAGATAAAAACCCCATTGCCTCGTCGTAAACGCTTCAGTTTCAAGAACTTTCACCCCCGTTTTCAATCATCATGATGCAGCGGACTGTTTTCGGCTTTTTAAACCATTGTGTAAATCCATGTACATCTGCAGTTACAGTCACTTGAATAAATTTTCCTTTTTTCCAGACATGATCTTTACTTTCATAGCCTGGTGTATAATCGACCGTTGCCTGAATTGATGAATGATCAATGACCCGAGTTTCGCGTTCCAGATAGTATTCCGCAGCATCCTGCACTCGCTCCTGTGCCTGTTCCAGTGAGTCGCAGATTACAACCTGCCTTCCGACACTCAAGATACATTCTTCCATCACGTTTTCGGCATTATTAAGGATCAATGAGTTTAGGATGATGATATAAAAAATCGTAAGGAATAGGATTGAGATGCTGTAGCCGATAAACTCTCCCGCCCCCTTCCGAAATCGTTTTAACATACGTGAAGGCTCCTCAAAATACCATATAATACGCACGAGGCAAAAATGAACGGGGCAAAGGGAAACTCCTTCTGTTCAAATACCTGTACATTTTTTAATGACAACTGTCGTAAGGTTAATTTTATTGTCTGCTTCGAACCGGGTACAAAAAACCATGCATATCCCAATAATAGTATAGCTGCGCCAACAATGATGAAACAGCTACGGGAAAATCCCACAAATGCTACAATTGCCATCCATAATTTGAGATCTCCCATACCCATAAGCTGAAACATTCCAAAAAGAAATACAAATACTATACCAATACACCGGATTAAAATTGTCTTTGGCTCCTGGCATAAAAACAATCCGCAAAAAATGCCTGTTGCAATTACGAGGTTAGGGATTTTTCTGTATTCCAGATCAAATACGGCTGCAACACCGCTTAAAACAATGAGTAGTATTTCTGCTATCATATGTATTTCCTTCCTTTCAAAAAAGTGTTCCTGTTAATTCTGATAGTATTGGAATTATTAAGAATACGATCATCGGCATAAGCTGGAAAATAGCCATCGGCAGTAAAATTGTATTTGTAACCTTTCCAGCTCTTTCTTTAACCGCCAGTACATGGGTTTCCCTAATATCTTCCGCTTTTCGGGATACGGTTGCTGCAATCGAAACACCTTTGGTATAAGAAGTCGAAACGTTAAGAACAAAATCACTTAATGTTTCTTCATCATATCGCGCTGCGACATCTTCCATGGCCTGCTGCCAGCCGGAGGCTCCCATTTGTGATTCACTAAGCGCCCTCAGAAATTCTGTTGAAATTAATGATGGAAATTTCTCACAAATAACCAGCATTGCATTTTCAATAGGCATTCCGATCTGCAGTTCTGCTTGAAGCAGATCCAGAAATCGTGGCAATTCATCTGCTATTTGAGCTTTCATAGATTCCGCCTTTGCATTTAGGGTCATTTGTTCATAGCCAACTAGAATAAAAAATCCCAAAATCCCGCAAGGCATAAAGTACATGGACGATACAATGGATAACACTCCACAAATCGTAAGCAAAATAATTGCATATGTATATCTCATTACCATACGCTTCATATCTGGTTGTTTTCTTACTAAACTGCAACTCTGATAATATTTCTCCGTTTTTATTCCAAATTTATTTGCTACAGTATCTGGCTTTTCATATCCGTAAATTGCACTATACATTTTTGAGTCAAAATCATGGAATAGCCAATCGTCCGGGTGTTCGCTGGCATAACGAGTCCCTTTATGTTCCAAATTATAGAAGATCGCTGATATAAAAATAATAAAAAGAAAAATAGCTATCCCCAGTAAAATAGAAATAGAAAGTGCATCAAATTCCATAAAATCACACCCCTTTCTGTACTCGTTTAAGTGTTTTATGGTTGATGATAGATCCTACAAATGGCATACACAAGATTATCACAAACATCAAAATATGAATAGAGTCTTGAAAATAAGTGTCAATATAGGATGGACTGGTAATGCAAAAGTACAAAATAGTACCAGGTGCAATAAAATCAAACATCCAAACCATCGCACTTGTTGCAGCAAAAATACTTTTAATTTCCCTGCGCATCATAATTCTTTCTTCAATGTTTTTAGCAATGGACAACACCACATCTGCTTCGTGTCCACCAACTGTATCTTGTACAGCAATTGCAAGTGCAACATCTTGTGCATCTTCATTACCACAATCATCCGCCATTCTTTGAAAAGCTTCCGATACAGGAAGCCCCATTTGGAGATCAGCTGACAACTTAGCAAAACATTTTTGCATTGACGGATGGACAAATTTACATTGAGCAACATCTTCTACTGCTCTTGCAATGCTTAACCCCGCTCTTAGAGAAGATCCCATCTGGTTTAAAGCTCTGGCATAACGCTCCTCATATTTTTTCTGTGTGCTATTTCGAATTATCATAAGAAGAATGTCCGGGATCAGAAATCCCATAAATGCCATCAAGATAGAAAAAAGGCCATTTTGAGAGAAGAAATATACAAATGCGCCTACCGCCAATGGCGAAATGCCCAAAATTAGCAAATATGTACTAATAGCCATCCGAGAACCTGATTTTTTTATCACGCGTTCCCGATCTTTTAGGAATACGGTAATGAAATCATCACCTACATTGACGCGACTTTCCGAGCAGTGAACTTTCGCAATAAAAAAAAGCGAAAATAACATAATGGAAGAGCAAAATAATGCGATAACAATAGAAAGACTCACGCCTTAATTTCCTCCTTTGGTACATTAATCTGAAAAATGGTTTCGTCTACGGAAATACCATGGTCCCTAATTTTCCTAATAGCAGTCTTAGGAACGTTACCAGTTGCATGAAAGATTTTTTTCTGTCGATCATACAAAAAAATATCATTAAGTCGTAATTTTCCAGAGTTTTCCAGTCCATCAACCTCTGTTATTGCTGTTATTTTCCTGCTGCCATCAGGAAAGCGTGATAGCTGTACAATTATCTGAACAGCTTCCGCAATTTGCAATGCTATAGATTTTTCGGAAAAATCTGCATTCTTATCGTAGGAGTACAAGATCGGAATTCGCACATCACACATGTTTCTGGGGCTGTTTGCATGTATGGTACTCATACTCCCTTCATGACCAGTTGACATAGCAGAAACCAGATCTATGATGGATTCATCACGTACTTCACCTAAAATAATCCGATCTGGACGTTGACGCAAAGCAGCTTTAACGAGCGATTTCTGGTCAACCATTTCCATATCCTTTGTGCTTGAAAGCCGAACCTCCATTCTTCGGACATTTTTCTGCTGCAATTTTAATTCCAAGGTATCTTCTATCGTAATAATCAGATCATTTTCTGCAATATAAGACGATAGCATATTCAGCATTGTGGTTTTTCCTGTACCAGTACCACCAGAGACAAAAATATTTAATCTTCCCTTCACACAGAGTGTCAAAAAGTACAGCATCTGTCTATTCATAGATCCCATTCTTACGTAGTCCGCCCCAGTAAGTGCAGATTGTGAAAATTTACGGATTGTAAGTGTTGCGCCATCCGGGGAAACCGGTGGAATGGTTGCATTTACACGGCTTCCGTCCTGAAGCCGTGCATCTACAATTGGATGACCAATATTTATCTGGCGATTTACCTTTTGGACAATTCGCTTGATGATGGTCTGAAGGTGAGCCTCGCTATTAAAAATAGTCGGAACTGGTTCTACTTTTCCATGACGCTCGACTACTATATTGTCATATCGTTGTACAACAATTTCTGTAACTTCGGGATCTTGCAGATATTCTTCAATAGGACCATTGCCCAGAACCATCATTCCGACCGTTTTTTCAATGCGTTTCTGAACTTCAAAGGTAACTTGCAGCTTTTCACATTCGGCTGCGATTGCCCTCCTGATAGGTGCATCCAGATCATCCAAGTTTTTTGTAATCAGATCCTCGGAAAACTGTTCAGAAATAATCTTAATAACATCTGTAGCATAGTCCTGTTCTTCTTTTGTTGGCTGCACATGTTCAGATCCAACTTTTTCAATAATGCGTTGTTTTTCATTCTCCTTTTTCTGATACTGTTCCTTCATCAGTGTCGGAGAAGAAGACTGTGAAAATGACATATCTATCCTCGCTTTCCAAACAACCGTGCAAACAATCCTTTCTTTTCCGGTTGTTCAAGAGCATGCTCTTCATCAACAATTTGGGATACGATCTTTCCAATACTTTTCGTAAAATCGTTATTAGGGCTATATACAAGCGGTTCTCCATTATTGCTCGCGCGTCGAATATCATTTGTATCTTTGATAAGTGCAATGCATGGATAGGGCTTATTTGTCAACGGATTAATAAATGTTTCTTCCAGCTCATCCGTTCCCAACCCTACTGATTTTTTAGATTGTACTTTGTTGATGATGAGGCCGATTTTATTCATATCAAAATGCAGGGCATCCAACATTTTTAACAGCGAATTATTGCAGTTGGCGGTATTGAAGTTCTGCGTAAGTACAAGAAATACCTGATCTGCTTTGAGAAGCGTCATATAAGACGAATCTCGGGTGTTGTTTCCCGTATCGCAAATAACAAAATCGAAGCCTCCGTTTTCAACAATGTTATTCAGCATAATTTCAAGTTCTTCACCTGAAATATCCATACTGTCTTCATTCGAGGTCGGTGCCAGGAGTGCATACAGTCCGGATGCTTCATTCTTCTGCAGAAATCGTTCGATCTGTGTAGCAGAATACTGAATCGAATTCAACTGCTCTTTCGTGTGGCGGCCACGCTTGTTTACAGGCATGCGTTCCAATTGCCCACGAATTTCGTCAGCCCATAAGGTCATGCACGCTTTATTTGGATCATACAGCAAGGTTCCCATAACATCCCCAAAGTCAATGTTATAATCGACAATGCAGACCTTAAATTTATCGCGGCCATGCTCCGTAAGCGCAAGGTATGATGCCAATTCGCAAGAAATTGTTGTTTTTCCAACGCCGCCTTTCGCGGAATACACAGTAATTATTTTGGCACGTTTTTTGGTATCTCCAACTTCCTGACTTATCTGTTTTTCAAGCATTGACTCCTGTTTCTTCTTCTCTTCTTCTTTTCGTTTCTGTTCGGCAATTTTTTCCTGTTCCCGAACTTTCGCCATCCTGCTCCGTAAGTCAAGTGTATAATCATCCTCTTCCTGATTCGAATCATCTGTATCGTCTTCCATGACAGGCGTTTTCCTTGATGCCGGTATTTCCTGATAATATCTGGTATTTTCGGCATTCCGAGCTATTGGTTCAGAATATTGAACTTGAGAAGGGCGTTTTACACGAGCAGGTTCTCTTGATTCGATAATATCTTCGCCTTCATCCTCCTCTTCGTACTGTACTGCACCAGTATAGATATCATCAGATAATACAGATTTTTTCTGGGCAATAGAATCTTTTCTATTGTCAGGCACACGTTCTGGACGATTGTCCCGAAAGCTTTCCGAATTTACCGATGGCATTCTGGATGTAGAAAGTGTTTTTTCGCGGGAATTTTTAACTTTGCTTCTATCCGGTTGAATTGTGATAACTGAATTATTATGGATAGCATCAATAAGTTGTGATGCCGACTTTACAATGCCATAACAGGAGATTCCTTTTTCAGCAGCAAGTTTTAATGTATCTACATTTCTGGCATAACATGTAACAGGAATATTATAATCCCAATCTGGATAATACTGCAGAATATCCGCATTCAATACAATTCTATCCGGCGAAAACATTTTAAGCTTTGCCTGTGTCTCATTGACATTATTCAACGTAATGATTTCTGTTTCAAAATCATCACTCAAAATCATTCGACTTTCAATATCCGTTGTGAAAGAATAATTCTGGTCAATTAATAATATTTTCATCTGTAAATAGCTCCTGTTAAGAGGTAGCTTCTCCTTTCTATAATGTATCAACTGCCCAAATGGGCAGTTGATATGTATTATTTGTTTGGATTATATGTAGGTGTTTCCTCATCCGTATATTGATAATCGGTACTATCAACAACAGCCAGATTCAATGTACTATTATTCTGTGCATTAATCAGTTTTAAGGATTGTTCTGCGTCTACTTCTATTGTGGCTGATGTTAATGTTCCTTTTTCGCTTCGTTCTACGGCGATAACGCTCATGTTTTGAAACAATAATGTTGTTCCTACGCTATCATCATAACCTGTGGCATATATGTTAATATGCGACCCTTCCCTAATGCCATCGGCAGCCCCTGTCACAGAATCCAATGGAATTGTTACCGCTATCATTCCAGCATGAATATTTTTTTCAATGTCTGATCCACCATTCACAAAAAGTTCTGAACGTGTCAATGGCATACCTTCTGCCACATCCATGCGAAGGTGATCACCGGAATTTAACACTTCTGTCAACTCTGATCCAGTGATGAATCTTGATTTTACATCTGCCGTTTTACCAGCCGTAACAATTTTGGAATCGCAACGAATAGGAGTAAGCATCTTTTCTGTCAATGCCGTACCTGATTCGTAATTCGAGTTAAAGACATATACGGTTGTCTTTTGTGGTGTCAAATAGAGGTATAACGAAACACCACCTGCTGCCGCTACCAAAATAGCGATAATAAGGATAATAAGGATTTTTCTGTTTTTTGAATTCATGTTGGTTCCTCCTTCTCTTATAGTATTGTAAAAAAAATTTTAATAAGTGAAAAAATATCCTGAACAGGAATCACTGCTCAGGATATTTAGGTTTTGTTGCATTCCCCATCTCTGCTTTTTCTATAGGAAACATCAAGCTGACATAATCGTTTTCGCCTTTTTCTGAATCAGGATCTCATCAAGCTCGATATTAGATGGTGGATTAATGTTCAATCTGCTGATCTGTACAAGAATGGGTTCCGCATCTTTAAAGTCAAACGTTCTCGAGGTTTGGCAAACAAACCATCCGGTAGGACTTCTTGGAAACCATTTGACCAGATCACGATCGTCAATGCGTTCTTCACGGCCAACCGTTCGTACGACAACATTAATATCATCTGTCCGTTTGAGTCGCCCAGCAAATACAAGTCCGCTATTAGCAATAACTGAAGATGGCATATCTGCTATTTTCTGCGTGATTGCAAAAATAAACAATCCATATCCGGCAGACTGATCCAAAATCTGTTCAAATTCGGATTGTCCGGACATGCCAAAATTTTGTCCGCCGCCAGTACCTGCACAATCATTTCCAGTTAATACTTCGTTGGCTTCTTCCAATACAAGAACAGTTTCGTATTGATCATCTGCCAAATATCCGCCTTCATGCGCTAATGCAAACTTAAAGAATCCACTTGTAATAACACCAAAGATGAAATTTTTGAACGTGTTTTCAAGACCTTTCGACTCTAAAACAGTAACCTCATCAGCTCCTATCAAATCATCAATAGCAATGCCTTCTGAGCTGCCGTACAGCTTGGATTCGATGGAATATTCTCTTGAGAAGCAGGAAAGACGCTCTATCAATCGTGCATATGCATCTTTCGTGTCGTTTCCTGATTTTCCTGCCCCTGTGAGTTTGTCTCGCTTTTCCTCCATTCTACGGTATATAGACTGAAAATTAACTCTTGATGATAATTCAGCCACTAAATCCTTACTTTCGCTATCCGATCCTGAAACATCGAATACTCCATTTTCCTTATACAGTTCGTAAACAACGTCTGCAATCATTTGCTTTCCACGCTCTAATAATCCATAAGCCCGGCAATAAATATCAATAACTCCGTCTATCCAAACCTGCGGATTAACACCATGAGGCACTTTCCAAGGATTAATATGAATTGGGTTAAAATTAGGATTTCCCATAGAATAGAAGTTAAAGCGTTCTGGTTCCACAAAACGTGCCAAGGTACGCCAATCCTGTTTCGGGTCCATAACAACAATTCGTAATCTCTTTCCTGTCTTTTTTCGCCGGATTTTTGATAATTCCGCGATAAAACGCATAGCTGCCACAGTTTTTCCTGACCGCGATGCTCCTGTAAAAAATCCATGCATTAAATTGTTTTCATCGATTCTATAGTCAAATGCTGTTCGATAACCATGCTCAAAAGTAAAACGTTCTGGATTAAGAATGGTTCCCATATATATGTCTCCCTGCATACGTGCTGGAACTGAGAATTTAGGAACATCTTGTACAATCGAAAATACGCCTCCTTCTGAGACACGCGGCAGATGCGTGTATGCAACATATTCTTCCGGGAGCAGGACTGTACAGTATTTATACTCTTCTGCTCCAAATACATTTTCTCTGGTTACGTCTGCAGAAAAGGCTGAAAAGTGATATAACAAATGTTTTTGCTCTGTCTCAGTTAAGTCAAGAACTTGAACTGGGTTTACCATCGCATACTCGTTTTGCCATGTTGACTTTGCAACTGCCTGTGCGGTGGAAAGAGCGTCCAAACTCGGACACGCAATGTATACATATGTATAAAAAGCTCCCTGTCCGCGCAATGCTTTTTTTATACGCTCATTTTGATATTCCATCAATTCAAGCAGATCTTTGACTCCCTGATCCAGCCATTGATATGATTTGCTGTATCCAATAGATGGTCCCAAGCCCATAGAACTACTGGTTCCCATAGAAGATGTTCCGGTTGTTCCGTTGCTGGTTCCTTGTGAAGACCCATTGGAAGTTGTATAGCTGTTTCCATTGGACACGCTTTCTGTATTTCCAACGTTTTGTCCATATCCTGTGGAAGCTGACTGTGACACAGAATTTGTGAGTGTCTGTCCTACCGATTTGCCAAACGTCTCACTCTGACCAACAGATTCAGATTGTCCATAGTTTTGAGACTGCGAGTAGCTTTCGGATTGTCCATAGTTCTGACCATAGCTTACACTATCAGATATTCCATAATTCTGTCCTACATTCTGGCTTACGGATTGGCCATAATTTTGACCATAATTTACACCACTGGATATTCCGTAATTTTGTCCAAAATTCTGACTCTGCGATTGTCCAAAATTCTGACTCATGCTGGTACTATCTGATTGTCCAACATTCTGTGATGCGCTGATACCAGTTGATACTCCATGACCATAAGACATTCCCATGCTATCCGAAACACCGACAGAATTACTAATGCTACTGCTTTGTCCATATCCATAAGACTGCGATAAGCCCGCACTTTCCGATATACCATGGCTTACGGATTGGCTTACACCATTTCCGATGCTGTAAGAATCGCTGACTGATTGATTAGCTCCCCAGCCTTGGCTGATGCTCTGACCAATATTAGTTCCATAACTTTCATTGGCTCCATAGCTGCCGCTAATGCCCGCAGAACTGCCATATGACAAAGACGCTCCTTGAGATGTACTTTGTCCATGTGAGACTCCGCTGCTCATAGAGGAACCAGAGGATGTCCCAAAGCTTGTACCATGGCTTTGTCCAACGCTATTGCTGATGCCATTGGATGATGATTCTCCAAATGACGCTGAATCGCTGCTGCTACCGGAAATAGACGCATTTCCACTGGCTGTTCCAAACGGAAGCCCCAATGAACCGCCAAAATTGCCGCCAAATGTTGAACTATGTCCTGCTGAAGATGATTGTCCGTAGTTAGCAGAACTTCCATGGCTGCTATTAACACCTTCACTCATACCAAATGAGGATGAGGATGAGACTCCCTGACTCAAACTTGAAGATGAAGATTGTCCAAAGGAAGCAGATTGTCCCCGATTCATACTCTGGCCTTGGCTCCAGCCATAGGATTGACTATTCCCAACGCTATGTGATTGCGAAGTATTTTGGCCATAACTCATATTATAGCTATTTCCTTGCGATACCGAATGTCCCTGAGAAATATTGGTGCTTTGGGAAATCCCTTGATTCTGAGAGGTTCCATAGCTATGAGAAATTCCTTGATTGAAAGATTGGGATTGTCCCTGAGAAATTCCTGTATTCTGGCTTACGCCATGATTCACAGAAGTTCCAACGTTTGTCGATTCATTTTGCGATACGCCAAAGGAAGATCCCGATGAAGTTCCATGACTCTGCCCAAAAGAAGTTCCGCTTGAAGTTCCATGACTCTGCCCAAAGGAGGTTCCACTCGATGACCCTTGGCTCTGTCCAAAGGAGGACCCATTTGAAACCCCTTGGCTCTGCCCAAAAGATACTCCGGAAGAAGTTCCGTGCGACTGATTTATGGAAAATCCGCTGCTCTGCCCAATTGAGTGACCAAAGGTCTGACCAAAGCTTACCCCCTGTGTATGTGATACTCCTTGAGAGTAGGAATTAGAAATAGACTGTCCCTGACTCTGCCCCATAGATTGTCCATAAGTCTGAGATAATGACTGTCCCACAGACTGTCCTTGGGATGTCGTAAAAGACTCTCCTCGTGCATAACTTACTGTATTGGCATCCGTATATGCTTTGCTCCATCCCTGACTTTGGGATGCATTAGCCATATACATCATCGGGATTGACAAATTTAGGTTTAAGGATTTCGTTCCCTGCAGTTGTCCATACCAATCTGTCATTTCAACCTGAGATTGGCGCTGCCAGCTCATCAATGTATCTGTATGTACAGGAGTTGAAAGGATTTCCAGAACGTACTCATAATCTGCCATACCTGTAATAATTTCTTCCAAGGTACCTTGTGAATCTGGGTTTACATTAGATCCGCCCATTCCTTTATTTCCGGCATCCTCCCCAGCTTTATTTGCTTTGGGAATACCGCGGACTACGGTGAGGTAATCCATATTGTACATCTTTTCCCTCAACCATTCGGTTTCTTCGGCATTTGCACATCGCATCTCTAATACCCGAAAAGTTCCCTGCATTGATCCGACAAAGCCAAGGAATCCGTGTTTTGCCTTTTCTTTTGCTTTGTTGATCGTAGACGCTACACCTTGAATTCCATAGATGTATAGCAATCCAACCGCTACTGGTTTTAGTACATTGGCGATAATTGTAATTAAGTTGGCATTCTGCTGATTGACTGCAGTTAATACTTGTTCCTGCATATCCATTAGTGCTGTTGACTGTTTGGCATCCGCCGGCAGCCGGATTACTCGTGCCATTTTTATAGCCTTATAGCAATGGATACGTTCGCCAGTAGATGGATTCATAACTTCCATCTCATAACACAGATATTGCAGATTGCGTTTTTCTGGATCTTTCGAGGAGTTTTCATCATATTCAGCCCACGAATCCAGAATGCGAAAGTCATCTGTCGGAAGAGTCTCTGTAACCGGATGTAATATTTGCTTGATTTGGAATAGTGAAAGCACATTTTCACCTCATTTCTCATTTTATAAAATATTGCTGTTGCTTCGCCCTCCATTTCGAAGGCCACGCTTTTGTGCAAAGGTTTTTGCCAATGTCTGTTGCTTTTTAAACTGAAATAATCGTTTCAGTTGATATCCAATCTCGCCAAGAGGAACTAAAACGCCAGTAAACCACATCATCGTCTGTAAATACCCAGGAATAGCATTTCCTGTTGATGTCGGAATGGCTTGTTCGAAAGATGCTGCTATCATTTCCGATGAGACTCCAGACACAACGCTTAATACTGCGTGAACCGTAATCAACGTGCCATAATATGTCGCGCATACAATTAACATGTGGTTTAGAGCATCCTTTCTCTGACTAGGCATTAAAAGCGCGACTAAAACACCAACATCCCACATAGCGCCCGATAATGGACAAATCAATTTTTTTCCGAACTCACCAAACATGTTGATCGTAAATAATCCAAGACAAAACACTGCTATCGGGAAAGCAATTGCTTTCAAGATATGCACTGCTTCATTTCTCGTCATGTTTTGGCGATATACGATTTCGTTATCGTTACGCATAACGTGCCTCCTTTCAAATCACTCCATGTTCATCTCTGGCAGCAATGTCATATTCTTCTTTGAGCAGCAATAATATGGTTCCAAGGACTCCAAACACCAATAAAAAGGAAAATCCATTACTACTCAACAAATACAAAAAATTGCTAACAGCATTTTGATTAAATGCTAAAAATGATTTCACGTAGTTCACCTCCCAGTT
The DNA here is from genome assembly GCF_027667425.1 of Fusicatenibacter saccharivorans. Taxonomy (NCBI): domain Bacteria; kingdom Bacillati; phylum Bacillota; class Clostridia; order Lachnospirales; family Lachnospiraceae; genus Fusicatenibacter; species Fusicatenibacter saccharivorans. The sequence goes on along the minus strand of NZ_JAQEGR010000022.1, from coordinate 27,741 downwards.
AAAAAGTTCTTTAACAATAGAATTAAAAAAAAGGGAAAAAATAAAAGAGCCTTGTAGTCAGCATGCTTTTCATGACTACAAGACTCCTTCTCGACTCTTTAGGCTCAAATATTTAATTTACTTCTGGGATTTCACGCTTAGAAAGATTGTATACAAAATGCCAACTTGAATCCTCTAACAGATTCACATCTTTTATAATTGCAGCAGATGTTACACGTATTTTTACGTAATTCAGTGCTTCAATTCCTTTATTATCGATCCACTTGCGTACCTGTGAATTAATAATCTCTTCCCCTTTACGATTTGGAACAATAAAGTTCAATGTATTGGTGAAATTCAACATTTTATTGCATTTTCCATTAAAATTTGTCTGGGTATGATTTCCACATTCATACTCAATGTACATTTGTTTGCCATCTAGTGTAGTGCAGATAATATCTGGAATATATGACATACCTTCGCGTATTTTTAATGGATGTTTACGGTTCCATATATTCACATTACGAAATCGTTCATTTTCTTTAAGAATTTCTGCTGTCAAAAAGATTCCATATCCATGAACAAGATTGTCATGTTCTGCAATTAATTTTTCAGCCATAGACATAATTGGCTTCTCTTGAAATAAAATTTCAAAAATTCGGCTTCCCTTTATTGAAAAATAAAAAAAACTGATTGTGGTTTTGACTTTCACCTTTTCTTCTTGTAAAATTTGACATCCAACTAAAAACTTTAACGAACTCCTTGTCTTTCCGTTTGTAATTTCCGGCATTTCTTTTGAAATTTCAGTATAAATATCACTGTAAAGAGAATATCCTTTTGTCCCAATAATACGAATTAACATTTTATCCTCATCAGATAATTGTTTTAACGTATCGTCATAATCTTCCAATGCATACTTATTGGCGCGTTCCTTCCGCTTACTTTTAGCAGCTTGAAATGTCCTTCTATGATCAGTTCCAGGAATAGAACTGCTCATAAGTTTTTTTCGAATCAATTCATCCTCCATATCCTCTGCATCGACGACAACATCCATTTCTTCATTAATTACCGGATCATTTGCTTCCGTTTCAATCAATTCAATTTTCCCGCTTGCCACTTTCTCTTGCATTTTAGGTGATAACTTAGTCATCATTTCTTCTTTTTCTTTGACTTCATTACACCTTTTTTCCAATTCCTCCATTGTCAGAGTTCTAGCAGTTGGCTCTTCAAGTAATTTTTGTATCTGCAGTTTCAAACTTTCTATTTGATTTCCGCGTTCTTCACATAAATCTGCCATTCTCTCCAAAATATCTTTCCGGGCGCTGATATATACATGAAATGCACTTTTGCTTTTCCGGATAAGCTCCAATAACTCGATTTTATCCCAAGAATATTCAATTCCAAGTTTCATTTCTTTAGGATCTTTGGCAAGTATATCTTCGCATAATTCCCGAACATTCTTTTCTACAACATCAAATTTAGATAATAATTGTTGGTTCTTCTCTTGAGAATTTTTCAGCTGTTCTTTCAAATCTCTTGTCTGTGCCAGAAGAATGTTATATTTATTTAATAGTGTATCAAATGATTTATCTGATCCCATGATTACTCTCCATTAATCTGTTCATCAACATAGTCTTCGGGTGTCCATTGCTTTACATCAGTTAGGTCAACTCCTTGCAGATTTTCTCCCATAGCAACCAAATTCTGCGTTATCAGCGAAAAATCAGAATATACCCTGTCTTTATCCTGTAACGCATTCTGAGCCGTTTCGGAATTATTTTGAGATATAGCCGAAGACATGTTTTGCAAATAGACTGCAATATCATTTTTGATCCAAGATAGCAGCATATCCTTCACTTTGGAATATTTTGTCTCAACTGTTAAAGCATCTGTTTTTATGGATAATGAGGATACCGTATCCAATTTTTCCTCATATAGCGGTGCCAAGGTCAAAGGATCTTCCTCTCCCTTCCCTAATCTGTAATCCAGCATTAGCACTTCTTCATATAACGATCGGCATTGTAAGTATTGATACAGAATTGTATCGTAAGCTTTTTCTTCTTTAATGTCTTGTACCGATACAACTTCCGGTACAATTTCTCCATTTTCATTGTAATTATAATCGGTCACCATAACTCCATAGATAAGAATAGATACGTAAACGCATCCTGCAATCAATACACCGCTCATAATGTTTGAAAAAATCTTTTGATGCTTCTGACTTTTCTCTTCCTGCCGTTGCTGCAATAATTCATTTATCTCCAACGAATCCTCTGAATATAATTCTTCCGGCTCTGCAGGCTCCCGCCGGATCGAAGCTAACCTCTTTTCTTTGCTCCTTTTTAATTTCACAGATGTTTTATTTTTAATACGCCGGGATCGTTGAAAAGAGATATGAGAATCTCCCATATCTCTTTTCATTTCCGAAAGGTTACGTTCTTCGACGTTTTTGGCTTCAATCTGATTCGCTGTCAAACGATCCGCTAATCTCGTCTGTTTCATCAGACTCTTCTCCCCTTTCTTGTGGGTCTGGTAATGTACAATTTGCTCCATACTCAATAGAATACGGAATTACTTCAACAGCCAAATATGCTATTTTACTGATCTGACCGCAATATGGACACTCATATTCTTTCACATAAGACCTTGTTTGTATTGCCCCATTTATGCTCACATTGGAATGGATATGCAGCGCTGCGGCATATTCTGCTGCTTTGAGACCGTAGGCTTTAATCCATACATAATCTGTCTTTTTGTCTACGCCATCCTCAACAATCCGGCGTTTACGGTTTGAAGCAATCTGAAACTGAATCATGGATGGTGGTTTCCCTTTTTCTCCGCCAGGCTGAAAAACAGGTTCCCGACATAACTGACCATCCAGGAATATTTGGTTTGAAAATTCAATTTCTTTCTCCAGATGTTGCCAAATATCACGTTCTGAAAGGGCAAAGAATCCCGTACTTAGTAACATGTTCTGCATATCATGGTCTAAATTGTTTTGCTCGACAAATTCATGGAAGGAGACTTCACCACGTTCCATAATATTTACAGCAATTGGATTCACATATACCTGAACACCATCTTCAATATACGGTTCCATTACTTCATGACAGTGCATGCATAAAGGTTCTCTTTGGTATTCTTTCGTGCATAATGTGCCTTTGATCTGGACAAAATCTCCTTCATTGATAAGCGTATATACATCCCGAATCATCTCTTCATGTTCTGTACGGACAAGAATACTATCTCTACGAATCTCTCCTCTAAGCAACAATTCTTCTGTAGCATAAGATTTTCGGTTCGTATCGACAACAATCTTTCCCAAGACATATTGTCCTGCTTTATTCTTGTATATCCGAGGTGGTTGTTTGACACGTCCATATAGATATACTGTGTTCTCTTTCGCCATAATGCCCTCCTGTTTCTATTGATTATATAGAGAGGCCATCCCCGTCAGCACATTAATGTCTGTTTCGAATATATGGCTATAATTCGTCAGATCGGTTTCTCCACTTTCAACAGATTCCTTATACTCTTTCATATGATCGAGTGCTGTTTGCATCGCTGTTATTAAGGATAATCTATCATCCTCTTTACCGACGGACGGCTGCATAGCAGTTACATTATCCAGTGTTTCCTGTAGTAACTGTATACTCTGCTCCGTGGCTTCAGTCTCGTTCTCATACACGCCATCCGTTGAATGTACCGCTTGGTTAAGACGCGTAGATAGTTCATTAACAAACACAGTGATCTGTTTGTTAATATAGATGCTATATTCCAATGTTGTCTGCGGATATTGTGTAGCATATTTACCAGTCGATGGATCTGCTGGCGTGACCGTACAACTGGTCAACCCGACTGCCATCACCAAACATGCGATTATTATCTTAGGTTGTCTCTTCATAGTAATTGTTCTGCGCTCTCTGAAATGGATACTGCATCTGAGCATTAGCGGTTTCCACATGTGCCGGATTGTTCTCAGAATGCCGCTCTTCATAATTACTATTTGCCGTTTGCAGCGTTTTCTCAGAGAAAGCGTCAACGCCTGTTTCCGGATTTGCTGGAACAGCAGGGGGATCAAAGGACTCATTCTTGTCATTATTCGCCTCTTCTTCTGGCTGAAGACTTTCTGTCGGCTCTTCCGGGGCTTTCGGGGCTTCGTCACTTTCTCCATAAGAGAACAGATCTGTGCAAACAAGGCTCTGACGGCTTTCCCTTTGGGTATCGTCAAGTACAGATACATAGCATGATACAGCAACATTTTCTCCTTCCTTCAAATTTGCTGCTGCCCGCTGAAATCTGCCAAGGCACGTTACTCTGCAATTATAATCTCTTCTTCCAGAGGGAATGCGAATATTCAGGAAGGTAACTTTGTCCGTAGGCGTTCTGATCGATGTTACGATACCGGCAAGCACTCCCCAGTTTTCATCAGCCTGCGCACCACCGCCTTGCTCCGGAATTGATTCATCAAGAATCTGTGTTAATCTACGTTTGGAAACAGCGATGCTGTCTCCAACAATTGTTGGTGTGGAATGATAATTTCCTTCCGCATCCTGTGTTCTACGGTTCTGCATATGCCCAGCAATTCGGACATGATCACCAACGCGGAAAATAATTGCCTGGTTAATGTCATAGAATCTCAGTTGAATATTCCGAATCTGCCTTTCTGCATTGGAACGAATAACTAAGATGCAGTTTCCGCGTTCTTCCATACGCATAGACACTACTGTGCCTGCGATATGGATTTCATTTTTCAGAACAGTTTTTGTGTTTTCCATGTTCTTCTTCTCCTTATCTGATTTTGAACCTCAAAATAAGGTCCTTACTATTAGTATTGTAAAATGTCCGAAAATTTTAGGCCGAAACATTTCTGTTTCGGCCCATGAGTGGATTTCAAAAATTCAATTTTCGAATATTACGTATAGCATCTGTTTTAAGATGCAATACATCGTCATTTAAAAAGATTTCCTTTCCCTTAAATTGTAAGTGTTCACGAATAGATCCATTGTCGCATTCGTAGAATATTACAGGATGTCCCTGCTCAACCAGATACGGTTTCAAACTTTGGCATACATCCGGCCATTCTGTCCTGGATTGGAAGCTGATAAAAACATGGTTGCTGTAAGGATGACATGGAAATATCTGCCTTGCAATCAATTCGTTTGAAAAGGATTCTTCGTCTTGTTTATTAAAATACCCGTATACTTTGATAACATTTCCATCTTTGATATATTTTTGGACTTGTTTGTAGTGTTGGGCAAAAACAATGCATGAAGCCAATCCGTCCCAATCTTCCAAATCAAATGTAACACCTATTCCGTCATTCCGCTGCCGAAATTCCTTAATATTGGATATAACCCCCATATAAATTTGTGGTTTTTCGGCTTCAGCATGTGATAAAGGTGTAATTGATTTATCTGCTTTTAAGAGTTTAAATTGTTCCAATGGATGTCCAGATATATAAGCTCCCAAAAGCTCCTTTTCTTCATTTAATTGGAGCAGCCAATTTTCTTTATCTGAGCTTTGTGAAAGGGAAATCTCTTCTTTTAATTTTCGGCAGATTTCTTCTGTTGTATAATCTTTGATATATTTGTTTTTTATAGCAAATGCCGGAAGAATTGCATTTTTTAGTGCAGTGCGTGAAAAACCACATTTATCTAATGCACCACTAACGATCAGTTTTTCCATGTCGGCTTTTCCAATAGAAACTCTTGCAAGCAGATCACAATAATTCTGAAATTTTCCCTTTTTCCTTTCTTCTATCATTTCCTGCATACTGGCACTTGATATTCCTTTAATTGCAGCCAACCCATACAAGATTTTTCCATTGTAATCAGAAAACTGCATTTCTGAACGATTAATATCTGGTGAAATCACCGAAACTCCCATTGTTGAACATTCCTTAACTGCAAGCGAAATCCTGTCTAATTCAGAAGCATTCAAAATCGCACACATAAATTCTACTGGATAATGGAATTTAAGCCATGCAGTCATATATGAAATCAGCGCATAAACCGCAGCATGCGACCTGTTAAATGCGTACCGCGCAAAACCTTCCAAAGATTCCCAGAGTGCTTCTGCATCCGTTCTGTCGGCACCATTTAAAACAACACCGTCTACAAACTGGGATTTATACTTTAGAAACTTATCTACTTTCTTTTTCGACATATATCGTCGAATAATGTCTGCTTGTCCGAGAGAAAAGCCTGCACATTCATGGAAAATGGACATTAACTGTTCCTGATAGATACATTGCCCATATGTTGTCCCCAATATTTCTTTCAATTGAGGGATAATATAGTGAGTTTCTTTCTTTCCATGCTTTGCTGCTATAATATCCGGAATAAAATCCATCGGGCCGGGACGATATGCGGCAACCAGTAAGATCAAGTCTTCAAATGAGTCTGGTTTAAACTCACGCAGCATTTTTTTCATGCCATCAGACTCAAATTGGAATATAAAGGATGTTCTGCCCTCTGCAAATATGTGAGAAAAAACCTCATCTTCAAATGGAAGTTTCTCTGGATCAATTTCAATTCCATAGTTTTTCTTTATTCTTCGAATAGATTCAGAGATGATATCCAGATTCTTTAAAGCAAGAAAATCCATTTTCAATAACCCAATCTCTTCTGCTTCGACCATGTTGCAGGATACTGCCCATTGCTCTTTCTGGGTATTATAATACATTGGAATATAGCTGGAAAGGGGCTTTCCATCGCCGATAATAATGCCCGCCGGATGTACAGAAAATGCTGTAATAGTACCTTCTATTGATACGGCACGATCCAAGATGATTCTATGTTCTTTCGAAGTTTCATAGTCTTTTAATATATCATCTCGATTTTCTGACAATGTGCCTGTTTTATTTGAAATATTTTTGCAGAGTTCTTCTCCGATCCTACGGATCTCTTTTCTTCCCTGCTCACAGATTTCTTTCGATTTTTTCCCTTGTTCTTTTTCTGGCATTGGGTACATTTCATATCCCCTGACTCTTGCCATATTCTGTATACAGGCTTTTGCAAGCTGCGTCATAACCGTCCGAATATACGCAACCGCAGAACTGCCATATTTTTTCATCACATATTGAATCAAATTGTCTCTAATTTCATTTGAAAAATCCACATCAATATCCGGCATGGAAACTCGCTCTTTATTTAAAAATCGTTCGAACAGTAAATTATATTGCAACGGGTCCAATGCAGTTATTCCCATACAATAGTTCACAAGAGATCCTGCTCCCGAACCGCGGCCTGGACCAACCCCATATCCCATTTTATATGGATTATTTATCTTGGCAATCCGTTTTCCCTCCTGCACATAATCGGCTACGATCAGAATATAATCTGCATATCCCATATCAATAATCGTATTAAGTTCATATTCCATTCGATCTATATATTTCTGTGAAATTGTACTTACTTTTCTTTTCAATCCGCAATAAGCCTTTTGCCGCAATAATTTCGGAGCATCGACACGCTGTCCCATTTCGTCCAGAAAAACCGGATAATGCTGTGCTTCAGGCACACGCGGAATATCAACATTGCATTTGTCACATATTACCCTGATATTAGCGATAGCTGACTTTACAATGTTTTCTGGAATTATCTCACACAATTTTTGAGATAATTCCGTATCTGATTTTAAATACAATTCCCTGTCCGAATCCGTCACTGGTTCAAACTTTTCAAAACGCAATGACTTCAGGTAGCTGCGTCCCTCAGCATCTTCTGGCCGAATGATATGCACATCATTTGTTGCGACAACGGAAACGCCATTCCTATACGCTAATTCAGCAAGAATTGGCATCACATAGGCTTCATCTTCCATACCATGATACTGCAGTTCCACATAGAAATTCCCCTTGAAAATCTTCTGAAATCGTAGTAATTCCTTCTCTGCCATTGAAATCAGTTTCTCATCCGGTTCTATTTCCCGATTTTTTTCTTGAATTTGGCTTTCATATTTGTACCATTGATCGAGACTTTTTTGGGCTTTTTTCACACGTTCCTTGTTTCTGGTCACTTCAGATGACTTTCTTTTGAGTTCGGCAGAGATATGCTGCAGCTTTTCTTTCGCGTTTTCGGTTTCTCGCATTTCGTTTTCCAGTTTCTGTTTCGTTGCTATGTATACCTGCGAATCCGCTTGCAATGACGCTAACCCTTGCAACCTCTTTTTATACGTCTTTTTTGCCAATTTCTTAGTCTGCTCTTTTTCAGATCTCAATGCTTCTACTTCAATAGACGTTTTTTCAATTTCGAACAATAATAATTTCATTTCCAGCGTATTTGGAGCTGGATATTTTTTCTGTCTCCTTTTTAACAGATCAATTTCATGTAGGATATGTTTATTATGCAACAGAATACAGCTTAAAACTCCATTTACGCAAGCACTTGACGCAATTACATTTCCACTTGCAAAACAAGACTCTAAGATTTCGTAGTTCATAACGGGCGACGGAATACGTCCAAGAGTAAGCATATGCTGGTTTGATAAAGTGACCGCTTTGCATAGCTCCTGATATCCTTCATAGTTCATGGGAAGCAGTATTAAATGTGCATGATCTGCATAATCCGTCTGAATGTATGCTTCTACGCCGGGGATTCCTTTTATCCCTATTGCGTTGCAGGCATTTAAGAATTCAACATGTCCCGCACACACTCCATGATCTGTCAGTGTAATCGCTTTTGCACCCATTTCCTTTGCTGCAAGGCACAGTTTTTCAATCTTATTCGTCGAATCCTTTAATGAATAGTCTGAGTGACAATGAATAAATCCATATGCTTTCAAAGTAAATCCTCCATTCTAAGATTAGTATCATTATTTTCTATTTTTCAGAAATTCACATATAAAAAAAGTGGGTTTCATTTTCTCAACCCACTTTTTTGCCTAAGCCAAAACACTCTGGTTATTTATAAGTTCTTGTGAATTATGGATTTTTCCTCCATTTCTACGATATACCTTTTGGCATTCACGAAAAATGCCATCTAATTCTCTTAACAACTCATTTCTTCCGTATTGATCAAAATATTGAAAAATTTCCTGTGTATCGGTTGAAACAAACTCCGATCCTGTTAATTGGCGTGCCAAACGTCCAATTTGAATCATTTTTTCTTTCGACTTTTCTCTCAAAATCCACTGTCGGGTTTCTAAATCCAAATCTATCCAAGGGTTCCATTTGGGCTGCTCCATAATCAGATAGGAGCCATTCTCGCATTTTCGAAAATAACATCCCGATGGTTCCTCGAAAGTACAATTTTTTACCAGATTGAAGCTCGGATATGTCGCAAGACCTAACAATTCTTTGGTTTCTTTAGCTACAGGATCTTTCTTTTTCTTTATTTTTTTTGAAGATTGATAATAATCTACTTTTCCAGAAATCTCGATCAAGGCTTCGATGGATTGTCTATAGGAAAGAAATTGCTTTAAGATGTCGTAGCTGTCATATGACATATTGCAGCAGTAGCAATGACATCGGCTGCCTGCTCTTCCATCGTAACGATTCGTTGATATTTTGCAATTTCCAAAATTCGTATCATTGTGATCCGGAGATGGACATAAGATATCTACTGTACTTTTTCCTAAGTTTCTAACCTGTATTGGATAGCCATTCATCAATAACCATTCTACTGCCTGTAACGGTGTAACACTGTTTACAAGATCTTGAAATTCTTCCTTATCGTATTTAATCGATTTCATTGTGACTCCCTCCATTTCTTTAATAATTGGCGGGCATGGATTTCAAATTATATTGTTTGCTCCTTTCGTCATCCATCCCAGTTATGGATAGAATAGAAAATATCTGCAAAAATAAAAGAGGCCAAAAGCCTCTCTTATTCTTCCGGATGATCCGCCGAATCATCTTCCATCTGATCTATTTGCATCTGTTCACGAGCTTCTTTTGTCGTCAAATCGCTTTTTTCTGAAGTTTTCGTCTGTTCTGATTCACTTAAAACGGGCTGTTCAGACACATCAGGTGATGGTGTTGGCGTTGCGGACGGAGTAGGTGTTGCTTCTTTTTCCGCATCTGTATCATCCTGTTTTTCTGAAATTGCTTCTTTTGAGAAGTTACTTTCTGATGTCTGTGATCCATCAGCGGAAGCGAAAAAGCTGATTCGATCTCCGGATATTGAGTTGAAGCCAAACCCTTTGAAATCAAAATATGAGATAGATACAATTTCTCCAGATTTGTTTAAGATTTTTTTCGCTTTTTCCGTGATTTGGATTGTTCCAATTCGTTGTCCCGTTGAATTATCTGCGCAAAGTAAATTTCCCTCGTAATCGTATCCATAAATAAGAACTATGTACTCTCCTCGTTCAGCGCTCATAAGTGATGCCAAGATGCAGGCATTATCCTCGGCTATGGATTGTCTTACGAACTGAAGGTCATTTAATGTATTGCTGTTCTGTGTGTATCTTTTTGTGTCATCTGCGTCATATGAAATTTTCTTGATGTCTGTGATTGTATTTGCTCGTGTATCTGGATCAATATCCATTGCTGTCTTTTCTGTTCCAGTTATAAAGCCCGTATCTGGAAGAATCGTTGTTAAACCCTTGAAAAAGAGATTGCTATCTGGATATATGGAATGTCCGAAAAAGGAAAATTCAGAAATCTGCTTTAACTTTGTATCATACAGCTCAACAGACATATCTCCATCAATGCGCCACGCATTTTCTTCCGTTTTTTTATCCAGCAACGTCCGGACTCCATTTATGTTCTTGTAGACGTATTTGTTTTTCGAATCTGGAAACTGAGCGTATCCTGTAAATCCACAAAACCTATACCCTGTAATAGTTTCCACAACAGAACCATATGATTTTGATGCATAATCGTCTGCCCAAAGGATTACGTTTCCTATTTGATAAGGAGATCCAACTTCCTTCCCATTTTCCTGATCCGTCTTTTTCTGTTTATCTGCCAGAACAGTTTCAGCTTTTAACGGATTCGTATTTGTAACTTTCAATTCACAATAATCTGTAGCGCCGTCTCCATCTGTATCAATATTCCATGGATCTGTTCCATTCGTCTCTTCGTCTGCATTTGATAACCCGTCCCCATCATAATCGCCAGAAGGATCTTCTCTTAATACCGTATTTGCCTTTCTGATCGCTGTTATGTCTGTGCTGACATTAACGGTTTGTGCCGTAGGCACATAAAAATACTGCGGCAGATAAATAAATGCGAAAATTCCGGAACAGATGATCAAAGTGATCCCCAGCTTTTTTTGCTTCTGCTTTCTACTGGGTGTTATATTTTTCCCACGACTATTATATACGGGAAGTCCGGTCTGCTTTTTATGCTCTTTTTTAGGGGTGCGAATCTGTTTTTGTTGTGCTTTTATTTGCTTTAATCTGCTCATTCTGCTATCCATCCTTTTTTATCATTTGACTTTAATTATAGTATTATAAAATACATTTTTTTTCGTACGTGAAAATGGGAAAAAATATTTTTTGCTATTCTATACTCATAGAAAAAAGAAATTTATTTTTTTCTGATTTCTATATACTATATTTGAACATTAAATCGGGCGAAAGGAGAACCACAAAAGACTCCTTTCTGCCTCCATAAGAATTAGGAGGACAAGTATGAATTCAGTTGTATTAATGGGAAGATTAACGAGGGACCCAGAAGTGCGTTATTCGCAGGGAGAACGGCCGAACTGTATTGCAAGATATACTCTTGCTGTAGATCGCCGCTACAGATCGCAAAATAGCGATCAGCCAACTGCCGACTATATCAGTTGTTTGGCATTTGGAAAATTTGCAGAAACCGCGGAAAAGTATTTTAAACAGGGAACAAAGATTACTATTCGTGGCCGCATTCAAACCGGAAGCTACACAAACCGCGATGGTCAAAAAGTATACACAACCGATGTCGTTGTCGAAGATCAGGAATTTGCAGAAAGCAAATCATCTGCAGGACAGGCAGCAGGAGCTGCTTATTCTCCACAGCCAACAGGTTCAGCTCCAAACGGAACTTATCGCCAGCAGTCAGCTTCCACAAACCCAAATGGAAATTACCCGAATCCGCCAGCAGGCACACCACAGCCTCCGACTGGAAACTTCCCTGGTCCACAGGGTAATGGCGCATCCATGAATTACGGAAATTCTGCAAATTCCCGAAACTCTGGATCGGCACCAACATACAACAATCCAACAGGCTTCATGAACCAGCCGCCGGTCGGCAACAATATGCAGCAGGGTAACAGTTACAATGATCCCACAGTTGGGATGAACAGCGGTTTTATGAATATACCCGATGGAATTGACGAAGAACTTCCATTCAGCTAATCAGAAATCAGAAAGGAGAAAAAACGGGAAAGCTCTCAAGACATGAGGGCTTTTCTGTTGTTTGAACCATGATAAGAAAATTCTTCAGATTATTAAGCATCTTAGTTTTATGTGCAGCCTTGTTTTTCGGATACCAAACACTCGAGTGGTCTAACAAATACAAACAAGGACACGATGAATATGAAAAACTCCAAGCTCAAAATACACCGGAAAACGAATCTACGCCGAAAAACAACTCAGACTCAACGAAAGAACTTCCTTTTTGCCCAGATTGGACTGCTTTAATAGCAGAAAATCCTGATATTGTTGGCTGGATACGCATGAACCCTACCTGTGATTATCCTATTATGCAGGCACAAGATAATGATTACTATCTCTACAAAGGATTCGGGCGCAGTTATAATATCAACGGAAGCATTTTCCTTTCCTCTGTGAACAGCTCTGATTTTTCGGACAAAAATTCTATTGTTTATGGTCATAACATGCGGAACGGAGATATGTTTGGTGATAATGATTATTACTATGAAAAATCGTATTGCCTTGAGCATCCCTATTTCTGGATCTATAGAGAAAATGGACAATACACCTATCGAATTTTTGATGTCATGAGGGTAACAGATGCAACGGAAGCTTATGATACTCAGTTTGCGTCGGATGATGACTTTGAAACGTACTTAAACGATATGAAAAATCAATCTTCCTATACGATTCCGGATGCCTGGCCTTCCAAAACAGATCATATTGTTTCCTTATCGACCTGTGTTGCTGCCCACGGATCTACCCGCATGATTATCCAAGGGAAATTGGTTAATATTACGGATTATTCTGGTGATGATATTCCGCTTACATCCCTGACCACACAAAACCAAAATTCTAACGATACGCCAGACAGTTCTGAACAACAATAGTCTCATAAGAAAAAGCGACTCCCTCAAACCGGAAGCCGCTTTTCTTATTCTGATTTCAAATATTCTGCCAAATTGGTGAGCCTTTTCCCTGCTTTGGCAATACGAATTGATGTTTCCATAGCATAGGATTCATCAATCACATATACCTTTTTCTTTGCCCTTGTCACAGCTGTATAAAACAAATTTCGCACCAACATGTTCGTTGGTTCTGCCGGCATAACAACGATAATGCAAGAAAATTCAGATCCTTGGGATTTATGGATCGTCATAGCATAAGATAACCCCAAATTATCCATAAGATCTCTGGTAATTTCGTAATGTGAATTACGTACATTAACCGTAAGACCACTTTCTGACACCTTTACAATTTTTCCAATATCTCCATTGTACAAGCCAATTTCCCCTTCGTAGGAAGAAATAGAATAATTGTTCTTATAAAACATCACTTTATCGTTCAAACGATACTTTATTGAACCATATGTGATTCCCTTCGTTTGAGGGTTTAGTAACGCTTGTAAAGCAATATTCATATTTTCAACCCCAGAAATACCTTTCCGTGCAGGGCAAAGAATTTGGGTTGAAAAAGGTTCTTCTGGATTGTATAACTTTTTCATTAGGGATTTAACCTGTTCTAAAGACTCTTCCGCAGATTTTGTATGAATGACTTGGAAATCCGGTCGTTCATCCAGCGTAGTGATTCCGGCATTAATCCGGATAGCATTAGAAATGATGGAAGAATCACCTTTCTGCCGAAAAACATCTGTCAACATAGTCCGCGGAATCAAAGATTCTGGAGCCTCCAACAAATCGTGTAACACCGCTCCGGCACCAACGGATTCCAGCTGATTAATATCTCCTACCAGAACCAATGTTGTTCCGGTTTTGATTGCCTCCAACAGCAGATCGAAAACTTCAATATTAATCATGCTCATCTCATCAACCACAATAAGATCTGCATCTATTGGGTCGCTAGAATCTTTACATACAGTTGTATCTCCGTATGGCTTCAAATCAAGCAACCGATGCACCGTAACTGCTTCCATATGTGTCGATTCTGCCATTCTTTGGGCAGCGCGTCCGGTTGGAGCACAAAGACGTATCGTATCTTTCGGATGCATTCTTTTATAAGCCAGCAATATGCCCAAGATCGTCGTTGTCTTGCCTGTACCCGGTCCGCCGGTAAGAATCTTAACTCCCTTTTTTCGTAAAACCATAGGGAAGGCAGATCTCTGCTGTTCTCCATAGTTCATTTTACATGCACGCGCAGCATATAGAATAAGATCCGGTGAAAAGCTTTGGTTTTCACATGATGCAGATGCTAATCTACGAATATTTTTGGCAATTCGTTTTTCCGCAGTCAAATATTTTTGCGGATGAATAATACAGTTTTGTCCGTCTACTTCCTGCAAATAATCTTTCCCAATTGCAGTTAAGACCGCGGACGTTGGAACATGTTCTGCATAACATCCAGAATTTAAGATCCGCTGAATATTATAATGAAATAGTTCACCAGTATAATAAGTATGTCCATTTGCACTCAAAATATTAGCTGCCTCGAAAGCAGCTAATTTGATCCGGCCGAAAAATTCAGCAGGCTTATGAAATTTAACCCCTAATTTATCGCATGTCAAGAAACCAAGCCCAAGCTTTTTTCCATAAGAATACGGATCTTCCATAATCTTTTCTTCTACACTGCTTCCATACAATTTCACAGCTTTTGCACACGCTGCATAAGAAACTCCGCAGTCATGCAGCAATTCAAATACTTTTCGCTCCTCCGTTGTAGATGCAATGCTTTTACACAGATTTGAAATTACATTGCTCGGCAATCGTGTTTCTGCAACTAGCCGATTAACAATGCCTGGCTGATGGACCATTCGAAACATATCCGTTCCATGATTTTTCACAATAACAACCGCATCCGAAAAATTGATACCTGGAAAAGTAATCAAATACTCCAAAATCGTCATTTCTTCTGCATCAGTTTCTTCTACACGCGTTACTATGAAGTCATAGGCAACACCATCCGGCATGGAATCCAAGGAAAAGTATCCATATACCTTAATTGGAGTTCTTTCCTTAAAAAAGGAAATACCTGCTTGTGTTGCATCACAGTTTATGACATTCCATCGGATCTCTTTGTTATCTAAATTATTTTTAACATATGAATCTCGAATCATTTCTTTCATTGGCATTTCCTGCCTCGTTTCCAAGCGGAAATAACACCGTCCAGAACGTTCATCTCTCCACAGATAGGTTTGCATACATCCTATCAGAAGAGATTCCGGGGCAGGGACACATTGTCTTTCATTCATTTTTATCTTCTCCTTAGCCAAGGACTCCATCAATTTGTGAAATATCGCGGCATACTACGGATTGCCGAAACTCTACGCGATCATTAACAGACCGCGTATTGCTGGTTATAT
This sequence comes from Fusicatenibacter saccharivorans, assembly GCF_027667425.1. NCBI lineage: Bacteria > Bacillati > Bacillota > Clostridia > Lachnospirales > Lachnospiraceae > Fusicatenibacter > Fusicatenibacter saccharivorans. Next base: position 12,140 of record NZ_JAQEGR010000022.1, on the reverse strand, counting down.
ATCCTGCCGCAGCTACTGCATCTCCTATTTTCAGATTACGTGCTGCCTCTGCCTGACTCGCAAAGCAGCAAATCTCTACCTGATTTGATTTGTCCTGATTTGGTATTTTGATTGTTAAAATAGTCAGCTCATTGGTCGGACAATACACATGCCGAACAGTACCAATATAAAGGACAACATTGGTGTCTCGTGGATATCCGCCTGTTGCGTCAATAGCTTCATTGGTCACATACGGGGCAAGCATCCGTTTCTGCTGTTCGATTTTGTCTCCGACAAATTCTTTAACATAATATGCATTTCCGAACCCATCTTCAGATTTCCTGTTTTCTCCATGCGCTCGGATTTTTACTTTCATTTTTGGAGTAATCCCCTTCAAAACTGACGTATCATAAAAAACAAATTCTACATTTGCTTCTTTTGATTCGCCCTTACTTTTCACAATCAAAACAGTATTCTTTTTGTTTTCCCGAATACTAAGAATTGTCCCTGAAAGGACAATTAAATTTTTGGATTTTTCCATCTTTATAGTCCACCTTTCTGCGAAAGATAGCAACGTGCCGTAAAACACGTTGGCTATCCTTCATTTTTTGTTTTTTTAAATTTTTTATTTATAATAAAGTCGGCTATGAACTTCACTATACGGAAAATGTTTTCTTATCAACCTTGTTATTTTTCTTCCATAAGCTTTTAATTCGCCTACTTCATCACTATTTGTTTGTGCTGAATAGACATAAATAACTTTACTCTGGCCCAAGTGACAAGCTTCTTCTTCATTCACTGAAACTACCACTCTTACTTCATATTGAGACATTTCCCATATTTCTATCCAGATCCAATTAGGATTAGAGTATGATTTTATTTCCTGTATAACTTCGTTATCAGATAACAATATCATGGTTTAGAATCCTTTCTTGATACTCCCGCAGCTAAAACAACGGGGTTATGTCACATTGGATAGTTAGTTATAGTTCGATAATTTCGACTTCATCATACGCGGCTATTGTGGCGCAGGTATCATTATGATTTACGGCAGCAACAAATACATTTTCATATTGCTTCTCGTTCTGCAAAAGATCAATTAATGTCTTAAGATTATCATTATCCAGAGAATCGAGATTATCTAATACAAGCAATCTCGTTCCTGTAATCTGGCTGATAAGGGACATTAGGGTAAAGGCAACAAATACAAATTCACCTGTAGATACCTTTTTCATTGGAATCATTTTTCCACCATTTTTCTCACAATACAGCTCTACGCCACCATCGTATATGAATTTGATCTTGGTATTCCGCGATAATTTCTGCATGCATGCTGTGCAGGCTTCTTCAAATGGATGTAAGATTCGCTGTAAAATAATGCCTTTTACACCTACTTTCGCATCCAGTGTTTTTGCCGCAAGGGAAAGCATATCTACTTTATCCTGCTGCTCCCTGCATAACTTGCTGTATTTACGGGTGGTTTCATATTCTTCTAATGCCCGCATACGCTGCTGAATTAACTTCTGCTGCTCTACCAATAGACGCAGCTCCTCTTCGTTTGGAACAGTCTGTTTTTCTGGAAGCTGCGGAATAACAAACTCTTCAAGTTGTTTCTTAAGAGCCTGTTTTTTCGTGATTTCCACCTGATTCTTCTGATACTTTTCAATGATTTGATCTCTTTTAGCGATCTGTTCATCACAACGTACCAAAAAATCCTTATTTTGTTTAACCACATTTTTATTTTCCTGTACAAGTTCCTGCCCTTGTCTTACGTATGCTGACAAATCCGCATTGCAATGTACTGACGGGCATATTGGGCAACTGTGATTGCTCTGTTCAAAGGAATTAATATTATGCAATATTTGTTCCTGAAATTTTATGTTGGCATTTGCAGTCGCAATATTTTGATTCGCTATTCTGCTGGCATTTAAAAATTTCTGGCGGTCACTAACTGCCTGCTCATATACTTCCCGCGGAATCTCAGTCACAGTGCTTAATAACTCAAGCTCATGTTGGATACTTTCTTTCTTTTTTAAGGCCTGCTCCCTTTGCTGGATAAGCATCTGATACTTCTGCAATGTTTTCTGTGTTTCTTTCCACTCGGCCTGTTTTTGCATGTTCTCAGAAAGAAGCTTCTCCAGTTCTTCTTTTGAATCCTTCGGGATTTCTCCTTCATATTTGGACTTTTCTGTATACGTCACCAGAATCTTTTTCTCTGCTCTGTTTGCATCCGCCACTTTAGAAGCAACTTCATCGATAGTCTCCAGCCCGAAAACGCCCGTTGGAAACATTTTCTTCAGGTACTCTTTGACAGTTTCCGGCAATGTATCCATGCGGCTTTCTGCGGCTTCGATAATTTTTTTATAATCAATCTGTACCTGCAGCATAGATAATAAAAGAGCCGTAAGATCTTTTTTGGAAAGCTCCGCAAAATAGTCGGTGCCAAACATCTTTTCATAGATGGAAAGTGGAACGCCAAGTTTTCCTTCCAAAAACTCATTAGCAGATTCCTGGCTCGTAGTTTTATCGTTTACCTTAACAACCGAACGATCTTTTCCGCGAATTCGTTCGATGCTTGTACCGTCATCAAATACAATCGTCACATGAGCTTTTGATGCTCCGATTCGAATATCATCCGGCTCCATCTTTCCAATGAAAGCCCTCTTGATGGCAGTTAAAATGGTACTTTTTGATGCTCCATTTTTACCTAACAGACAGGTAATCTTTTGCGGTTCGATTATCTGTGTTTCAATTCCTCCAAAGTCTTTTACAATAATTTCTTTGATTTTCATGTTTATATCCTCCTGACATATTGTTTTTCAGATTATTTTATGTGCAAACTCCTTTCTTTGGGATTAATCTGATATATAAAGTATTGCGAACGCAAAAAAAAATAAATTTCCATTTTTTCTTGTACGTGAGAATTCAATTTTATAGTCATTTACAATACTATAAGCGTAAACAAAAAAAACATTTTAGGAGGACTATTATGAGTATGAACACAAAGGATTACAAAACAAAAACTATGGTTGTGGAGCGCGACTTTCCTTGCCGCGATAACTATTGGGCTGTCGGATTAGATATCGGCTATTCAGCCGTCAAAGGAATCTCTCCTGCACGTCATTTCTGCTTTCCGGCATATGCAAAAAAGATCCCAGAGAATCGTCCGCTGCTCAAAGAAGCTGCTGACACGGATATTCGTTACCGCGACAACGAAGGCGAATGGGTTGTCGGAAATTTGGCTTATGAGGAAATGGATGCTTCCAAGATGACAGAAAGTGAAGAGGAAGTTTTCGGTCGCAAACGTTACTATTCACCTATGTTTAAAGTCATCGTACGAACCGGACTGGGTATTGCCCTGATGGAAGGAAAAGAAAAATCGTCCGACGGCAAAAAGCTGTACGTCCAGACTGGATTACCGCCGAAATTCATGAGAGATTCGGAAGATCTTAAAGAGGTTTTCAAAGGTATCCACATGTTTGAGCTGAAAATCGGAACTGCACCATGGCAAACATTCACGTTCTCACTTGACGAGCAGAATATTTCCATCATGCCGCAGCCGCTCGGAGCATTACTGTCTGCATCAACTGATATCAACGGTTATCAGCTTCCTATCGCCAAGAAATTTTGGAGTTCCAATCTTCTCGTTTTTGATCCGGGCTTTGGCACTACGGATATTTACAATGTTCTGCATGGAAATGTTTCGGAACGTGGAACAGAAACATTCAGCGAATATTCGATGCGTGAAGTTTTCTCTCGGACCTGTGATCAGATCGAGAACAAGTATCACGAAGAACGCAACATCTTCGAACTGCAGAATCTGCTGGAAAGCGGTGAGGTTCGCGTTAAAGACAAGAAAAAGATGATTTTTAAGAATTGCAACTTCAGTGAAATTCTGGCCGCTTGCTCAAAAGATGTATGCAATGAAGTAATTGAAAAGATGAAATCTATTTATGATTACTTTTCATCTTATGACTACATCATTGCCACAGGCGGTACATACGACGCTTGGGCGACTGACTTCAACGCTGTGTTTGCCAATATGGAAGGATTTTCTGTGATTCCGGCCAATGTAAATGATCCAACCCTTACCAACGTATTCTCGAACGTACGCGGATATTATTTCTCCCTCGTCAATCGTCTGCGTTAGAAAGTGAGGAGTTAAATGAATATTAAAGTCCGATTTACTGCGCCAGAAGATCTTGATTTGATTGCATTAGTTCATTCTGGAGTTCGGATGGGGCTTGTTATTCGAGATGTATTGCGGGCATATGTACGACAAGAGATTTTCTATGTACCTATGCCCAATACAATAAAATGTATCAATACAGAGAATACTTCCGTCAATTTTATTCTTAATTCTGATAAAGACGGAGATGTTATCGCTTTTCTGAGGAGCATTCGCAATGGTTATAAAACTGTAGTTATCAAAAACATTTTACGTTCCTATTTTACTGCTCCTATTATGGAACCTTTGAAAAACAATGTTTTTCCCCTTCGGGTCAATCTTTGTTGGCCGGATGATTTGGATCTGATCATCCTTGCACAGACGCAGGACATGCAAGAATTGACACTGAAAACGCTGAGTGCATACGTGCATAAAGCCAAATTCTCTATTGATACACCAGCAATAGCCGCATCCATCAATGCAGACACTATGTCCTTTACTTTGGACTTAGCGCAAGAAACAGATGCAACAATTTCAAGTTTTTTATTTTCAATACACCCTTCAGCCAGAGATAATGCCATTAAAAATATTTTACGGTTTTATTTTCAAAAGCCTTACATTGCTCCGTATTTGGCTCAATACACTTATAGCGTTCAGTCATCAGAGCGTAAAGAGCGAAATATTACCGTTGCCGAGAAATATTTTCGACCAGACGCCCTTTCGAACGCGTCCGCAGATGCTCAGGTTCGCCCAGCCCGGCAGATTTCTGCTCCGGAGAAAACTTTAAGTCTTTCTTCTGAAAGCAAAAGCGCAGCTACGCCAACTCCAGCTCCGCCCAAACCAGAACCTGTTGTTGAAACAGCAATTTTCTCTGCACCTGCTGAAAAGGCTGAACCGGAAAACATTCCTGCTCTCTCCAAAGAGACTGTCAATCCATTAAATAGTTCCACGCAAGCAACCTCCGAGACTCCTTCTGGAAGTTCTTCCGAAGATGACAGCGATGGATTTGATATTTTCGGAGCAATTTCCGGATTAATTGTATAAGGGGGTCTGTTATGGACAATTACGACAAAACCAAGGAATATACCAAATACGTCAAGCCAATTGTAAGCGAATTAAAGAAAGAATGTGGATTGAATAATATCCCCTTTCTGTTTACCGCGGCTATTAAAAATTCCGAAAGCGAAACGGTGTATAAAAACGAGATGCTTCTTGCACAGACTCATGTATCGTTGACAGATAAAAGAATTGCAAGAATGTTATTGCGAATGAACGGTTTCGACACAAAGCTTCCCGAATCCGTTACTGCAGCGATGAAGACACTGGCGGAATACTTAGAAGTAAATGCTGAACCCGTTTCTGCACTGGATATGCAATTGCATGATCTTCAATTGGAAGATTTGCGGAGAATTGCAAACGGGACGTACAAGGTGATCACCACTGTCCCATCTTTGACTGACATTGTTGACACTGAGGAAGAGAATTACTAAACATCAAAGAAAGCTAAGAGGTTTTATTATGAACAACGAGGAGAAAAAAACATATGAAGAAAATTTAGTCAATTTACAGGAAGATATCCAGAAAGATGCAGAAGAAGTAAAACAGGTCTGCATCTATCAGAAAGAAAAACGCATTGCTGAAAATGCATTGCGTTTAGAGGAGTCTTGATGAGCATTTTCAAAAGCGAAAGCCGAGCTTATAGCCCGGCTTTTTTGCTTATAAAGTATACAATAAAATATCCGACCGTCAGAAACGGCACAAATGGGTAATCATGTTCTTTGTGCTTAACATGCATATACAAAAGATAGGGAATGCATATACATAAGGCTAATATAATCGCATAAAGTCCATATAGTCCAAGATTGTATCCAATGACTCCAGCAATCAGGGCATCTGCGCCGCCTATATTAGACCAGATCATTGCGAAAGCAAAAATTGAAAAGCACAAAATCATTCCAATAAAATCTATTTTCCAATAATTACTTGATAAAAGCTCACAAGTATGTACAAGATAAAGCATCACAGATATGGTGAGCGGAACTTCCATTTTTTTAATATCCCATATTGCAGCCATTATAAGTAATATATGTGTTATGTAGATCATGCATTTTTCTCCAACAGATAGTATTTCTTTTCCGTCATTTTTGAAAGTTCATCATAGGTGATTCCTAAACGGACAAGAATATCTGTCTCCAAAGCATCCAGATCAATTTGGGTTAAATCCAACTGGGAAGAACACCACTCTTTTTTATAGGTAGAAAAATATACTTTTCCTAAATTTGTCTGTACATATACGCCGGCCTGTTCCTTTCGATAGCCCTTCCAAAAATATGTATACTCGATAAATAATTTTGTTTTTCCCTCTCCATGCATATCCTGTTCACAATACATTGTATAGAACAATAACAGTAAACGTGCGGTAGCTTCTACGTCATCAATCGACGAATGAAACGTAATTCCTTCATCAATACCAAAATATTTGGATATTGTTTCAAGTTTGTGATTCTGCACTTCTTTTTTTTCTACAAGATCGCGTGCTACCTCCAACACATCCATTTTCCCACTACACTGTAACGGAGTATGCGTTCTGTCGCATAACGCTGAGATCATGCGAATGTCAAAATCAACATTATATCCAACAAGGATACTGCCTTCCATGAATGCGCAAATCTCTGCCACTACATCTTCTTCCGATGGCTTATCAGCCAAAAATTCGTCTGTGATCCCGTTCACTCTCATAGCTGCTTCCGGCATGGGGAAAGGAGCCTTAATGTAGATATCCATTTCTGCTATTTGTTCCATTTTCTGGTCCCGAATTCTGTATTTCTTACCCGAAAACTGAACAATGCGGTCTTTATTGGAATTGATTCCGGTCGTTTCAGTGTCAATAACCGCAATGATACGGTCATCCTGAAACAGACTAAGCATACGATTCTTAGTTTTTAGCGTCCTCATAAAATGTCTCTCCTATTCGATTGTTATGTATTGTCGTTGTTGCATACGGAGTAGAAACTCCATTGTGTGTAGTCATGAAGCAAAGCACCGAATCTTTCAGATCAATTTTGGCTGCTGCTTTCACAGCCATGTGATTTGAATAAGAACAAATTTCATATCGAAGCCCGTCCAGCCTTGTCCAGAATTCCAACACACAGGAGCAGACATTTTTTTCATAATATTTGTTCATTATCGGTGCATAAATCAAGGATTGCCCGGGACCTGATAAGAATTTTCCGCTTCGGGGGAAGCGTTCTGCTATCCCCCGAAATGGATCTCCTGTATCCGCCCGGAATTGAACACACAAAAAATCTCCAGCATTCTTTTTCGCTGCTTGTTTTGCTACGTGCCGCCAACACAAAAATGTGTAGCTTTGTTTCGATTCTTCATTTTGAAAAAGCTGAATTTCTTTCGCTTTGATAATTACAAGCTCATTTTCTTCATTTCCTAATCCTTTTTTAATCTTTTGTATAACGCCAAGGAAAACATTCTTCTTATCTTCTGTTGTAACTATCATTCTTCCGTAAGTGCCTCCAGCTCCTTCATACTAAGCGTACAGATTTCTCCCATCGCCTTTTTGAAATAATTTCTGGTTTCGTACCCCATTTTTCCGGGATACATCGCTGGAAATTGTAACAGCCATTGGAAAGCGGCTAAAACGGTAGGAAAATACGGACAATTTTGCGTTATATACTGTTTTCTTCTGACACCTACTTTTTCCGTATGTATCATTTTCATGATCTTTGAGATGATTTTTTCCTGTTCATCCATGCCTACAGAAATGGTCGATGCCTTTTTAAAGGTGGCTGTGATTTTAGCTTCTAATTCTGGCAACTGCTTTTCAATAGCATTTACCAACTCCTTACCGATTTCTTCTGGAGTTTTTTTGCTCCGATGAGGAGAAGAAAAGCTTTTGCCGATAAGAACCGAATTATCGCCATAGACCAAGATAGGCTGCACTGTTTGAGAAGATGTTCCGACATCAGACAGCGAATATTTTACCCCCAGTTTGACTTGCGTCTTGCCCATATCAACTGTTTTATCCTGAAAGATCAATTCAATCGTCGTATAATAATTGCTTAACTCCCAGCCCAACGTTGTAACATCATGATTTTCCTGAAAATTCTGAAGCTCTCTCAAAATAAAGTGCTGTGGAATATACGCATATTTGGTAGAAGCTGCATGAAATCCTTTCACCCAGGAACTGTCCTTTTCTTCCTTCCGCCCAATGATAATAAACTCTTTTGCCTGAACGCAGCGGGACGCTAAATAACAGTACGCAAAAATGTTCGTTCCTTTCGCCAATGTCCCTGTTTCCAAGCGCTGACATAAGGCCGTAAGAAATTTTTTTGATGGAGTCACGATGATTTTCTTTTGATCATGTACGGTCAAGAAGAAACCGATCTGCTCAATTTCTTTTATCTGGTTCTGCAAGGATAAGAATACTTCTGATGTTGGTTTGTATCTTCCGATATTGCATTTTTCGGCTGAAAAAATAGACTCATCACTCAGCAGAATAGAGTCTTTCATTTCCATAGGGTCCAATACCACAAATCTTGGAGATGCATGCTCTTTGTCTGATTTTGCAATCACACAATGAATCCTCATGCTTTCTGGATTTCGTACCGGAATAATCACTGTTCGGTTGTCCATGTCGTGCAACGCTTCTTGAAATTTCTCATAGTCATTTCCTGTCACAAGATAATTGTCGCTTACCTTACTTTTAACACCTAACTTTTTCCCATTTGACATAATGTTTTTCTCCTTTCGTTTTCATGCTCCTGTCATCTGTTTCTTTTGCGGTTCAGTAATAGTATTCCGAAAACCTCCAAAAATAAGTCCGAAAAGACACCAGAGCTTTTCCCTGGTGTCTCATCGTTAAAACAGGACTCGGAAGATGAATGTAATTCCTTCATGGAATCCAAATAAAAACGCAGAAAGGACAATGCAAAAGAGAAGAACATACAATGTATCAAAAAAAAGCTCTTTTCCTTTTGGAAAATACATCTTCTGCAGGATTGCTGCGAGTTTCTTTCCTTTTTTAAATTCTGGTTTTTTCATCAGAAAATTCCTCCTTTTTCCAACATAGAACTGTATTTTCCATTCTGAGACTTGGCAATGCACTGGGTTCGAAATTCCAGACTCACACCCACAGTTATGACGATAGATGTTCCGAGAAAAGCGATTCCACTTAAATGCCAAATACCGGATAATACTGCCGGAACCATTGCGATAACGCACAATCCAACTGCTCCAATCAAAACTACTTCGTTCGATTTTTTATGCAGGTATGCTGCTGTTTCCTTGCCCGGACGGATAGAATAGACGTTTGCTCCTTTCTTTTTGAGGTCCATAGCAACCTCCGTTGGGTTAAAAATGATTTCTGCATAATAGAAAGAGAAGCCAATAATCATCGCAATGTAGAATATAGCTCCGATGCTATAGTAAAAATTCTCTTTCTGAAACCAATATGATGTATTCAAAAACTTTAAAGCGGTTAAATTTTCCTTTCCAATGAATGCAGCAATCATAGAAGGAAATGTTAAAATAGACGATGCAAAAATAATTGGGACTACGGTTCCAGGGCAGGCTTTAAGTGGTAAGGTACTTTTCATAGATGCCCCTTTGATTTTCTGCGAATGCGTAATCGGAATGCGTCTTTCTGCAGCCTGCAGGCATACGGTATACGCAAATAATGCAATAACAAAGAGGACAATCAGGATACTCGAAATCACTTTATATGCTATCTGCTTTTCAGAAATCATTGTCTGATATACAGATAATGCATCGCTCGGATAAGATGCCAGAATATTGAATAATAAGATCAACGACGATCCGTTAAAATCATATTTCTTACGAATCAGCTCGCCTGCTAAACTTGCAACAACTGATCCAGCCGTCCAGATAAGCATAACAAGTAAAATCCAATACCATTTTGCCGAGACAAGCAATCCTTTTTTACCGAATGAAATAGCAATCATACTGCTCTCCATCAATGCCACGAATCCACCCAGCACAAGAGTAATGATATGAATCCGCTTCCGTTCATCCTCCATGCCCTTTTCCATTTCGTGAATGTGAGGATAGATGACTCCAGCCAGCTGAACCATAATAGATGCTGTAATATATGGAGTTATTGACAATGCCATGATAGACATCCCGGACAGACCATTTCCTGTCATGGCATCAATGAAAGTTAATGCAGAATTATCATGAATGAGTGTTTTAAAGTAATCTGGATTTGTTCCCGGCGTAGGAATTGTTGCCAATAAGCGAATCCCCATTAAAATCAGGAAAGAATACAGGCATTCTTTTCTAACCTGTTTAGATTTAAAAATTGATTTCCATGTTTTCATTTTTTCCTCCTTATGATTGAGCTGGAACATCCGCGGAAGGTACCGAAAAGATAAAGTCAGCCCCCTCTAATTCCGGCAAAATGTTCATCAATTCTTTTTCTTTTGCTGCGATTTCCTTTTGGCTTTCTTCTTGTAACAGAATCTTCATCATCTGATCTATATTTTTCATGAGACATTCAGGTGGAATTTGTTTTCCAAAGGAAACTTGATTCAAAATTCGATTACACACTTGATGCCTTGCTTCTGTTCTGCAACGTTCTTTTTTGGTTGGATAGACAATCTGATCTTTTGCAATTTGCGGGATTCCATTTCCAAAGTTAATCGTCATCGGCGTGGCTGTTTTTTCCATCAGCGATTTCCACAATTTTGTCTTAGAATTATTCGGATCTTCATATTCCGATTCACTAACGGAATACTCTTCCAACCGATGAAAAGCCTTCAAAAATTCATTTTGCATACAAGAAATCGCAAAGTAGGTGTAATCTGCCTCCGTAAACACCTGTCCATAAACCTGCAGATTATATGGAGTCTTTAACCCCTGCAATTGTGCCACACGAATCTCCTCTTCAGTGCGGCTGCAGGCACACTCGTAAATGGAAACCGTTGGATCGCGCGTATACACATTCAAAGCAATTTTGTCCACCAAAAAAGCAATTTCATTGCCTAACAGTTTCGCGTATGTACGCGCTCTAATTTTGTTGACAGACATGCTTATCTTTTTGATTTCCTGTGTTATGCCTGTCAAATCCGTACCTTGTAAGCGATACCCTCTTAATACCATACCTATTCCTCCTTTATAAATTTTCAGGTGCATAGATAGTATTGAAAATAAAATAAAAATTTTGTATTCACGTACGAGAAAAAACGGGATTTTCCATTTTTTTTCCATTTTTTTTCGTACGTGAATACCGAAAATTTGAAAATGATAGCTGGATATAATATAATGAACTCACGGAGACGGAAAATAATAGCAAAATGCTTTTTTACATAATGTCGGAAGGAGGTCACAATGACAAAGTATGATTTATATAAAAGCATTACTCTTTTCCTCTTGTATCAGGTTCCTGAAAATACAAGTGCATCTGATGTAGAAATTTACAAAGTTTGGCGCAACATGAGCGGAAATTTTCTCGTCGATGATACTTTTGTTGCATCACTTTTAGAATATGTGCATGCCAAGAAACATGAAGATCGGAATGTCATGAAGGCATTAGCACAAATTGATGGATTTATTTCTAATTAAGGAGGATACTATGGTAGATGTTGAAAAAGAAATGATGAAAGAAATTATGGCAGATTATCATTCAGGTGACCCGCGGAAAGTGGCGTCAGCAAAAGAGCAGATTTTAAACAAAGCACAGCGCCTGATCACATTTATGATCAAAAAATACTTCCCTACATATATACCCAGATACTACGATGAATTATATCAGGAATGCATGGTCGCTCTGTACGATGCCATCCCAAAATTTAATCCTGAACGTGCAACATTATCAACTTATCTGACAAAACCACTCCACCGGGCAATGTCCGCATACATCCACAGCCTTACTAATCGCTCCAATTCATACTATGGCAAACAGATGGATGATGTAAGACATGCTAGTTAGCAACCACCAGTTCAACTGGTGGTTTATTATTAG
>NZ_JAQEGR010000021.1:48958-51039 GCF_027667425.1 Fusicatenibacter saccharivorans | reverse complement strand
TGCTGGTGGCGATGCGCTTAGGGGACACACCCGTTCCCATCCCGAACACGATGGTTAAGACCTAAGCGGCCGATGGTACTGCACTGGAGACGGTGTGGGAGAGCAGGTGGCTGCCAGCTCCCTAATAAAAAGACAAGGGTAAATGTCTATGAAATAAAACAGCTGCCCACAGAAGCGCAGTAACCCATAACAGCAGGGAAGTGCTGATGAGAGCTGGTTTTACCAGTGATTAGAGTTTAAAAGAAGAAATGTGTTTCACAAAAAGACAGGGAAACATCTTTTAAGTTCTAATGACTGATGAAACAAATCAGTCAGCAAGATGTACCTTGAAAACCGCATATACAATCTATATTGAAAACGTTAAAACGTTAGAGATAGGAAAAGACATCCGAGGCATCATGTGTGAGAGCATGTGATGTTATCAAACCAGAGAGATAATCGAAAGATTATTGAATCAATTGCTTTTAAAGCAGAGAACACAAAAGCCTGTCATCAACGCTATGATGGCAGCGGACCAAGAATACAGGTCAAGCATTAAGAGCGCAGGGTGGATGCCTTGGCACTGAGAGCCGATGAAGGACGTGATAAGCTGCGAAAAGCTTCGGGGAGGAGCAAATATCCATTGATCCGGAGATATCCGAATGGGGAAACCCACTTGAGCAAACCTCAAGTATCCATACGCCAATCCATAACGTATGGAAGGGAACCGGGGGAACTGAAACATCTAAGTACCCCGAGGAGAAGAAAGAAACCTCGATTTCCAAAGTAGCGGCGAGCGAAATGGAAAGAGCCCAAACCGTGGTGCGTGCACCGCGGGGTTGTGGACTGCATAAGGTACTCGAATCAATAGCCGAACAGTTTTGGGAAATCTGATCAGAGAGGGTGAAAATCCCGTAGGCGAAATTGATGAGAGGCTGGCAGGATCCAGAGTACCACGAGACACGGGAAACCTTGTGGGAAGCAGGAGGGACCACCCTCCAAGGCTAAATACTCCTCAGTGACCGATAGCGCATAGTACTGTGAAGGAAAGGTGAAAAGGACCCCGGGAGGGGAGTGAAAGAGAACCTGAAACCCTGTGTTTACAAGCTGTGGAAGTGCCTTATGTGCACAACCGCGTACTTTTTGTAGAACGGTCCGGCGAGTTACGTTTACTGGCAAGGTTAAGTACTATAGGTACGGAGCCGAAGGGAAACCAAGTCTTAAGAGGGCGTGAAGTCAGTAAGAGTAGACCCGAAACCGGGTGATCTACCCATGTCCAGGCTGAAGCTGCCGTAAGAGGTAGTGGAGGGCCGAACGCACATCCGTTGAAAAGGGTGGCGATGAGGTGTGGGTAGGGGAGAAATTCCAATCGAACCCGGAGATAGCTGGTTCTCCTCGAAATAGCTTTAGGGCTAGCCTCGATGGAGTCTTACGGAGGTAGAGCACTGAATTTCTAAGGGGGCGTCAAAGCTTACCAAGGGATATCAAACTCCGAATGCCGTAAAGATGCTCATCGGGAGTCAGACTGCACGAGATAAGTTGGGCAGTCAAAAGGGAAAGAGCCCAGACCTGCTGCTAAGGTCCCAAAGTACGTGTTAAGTGGAAAAGGATGTGGGATTTCGAAGACAACTAGGATGTTGGCTCAGAAGCAGCCACACATTCAAAGAGTGCGTAATAGCTCACTAGTCGAGAGGTCCTGCGCCGAAAATGTCCGGGGCTGAAACACGACACCGAAGCACAGGATACCGCAAGGTATGGTAGAGGAGCATTGCTGGCGCGATGAAGCAGTACCGGAAGGAGCTGTGGAGTGCCAGGAAGAGAGAATGCCGGAATGAGTAGCGAGAGAGAGGTGGGAATCCTCTCGGCCGAATATCCAAGGTTTCCAGGGTAAAGCTGATCTGCCCTGGGTAAGTCGGGGCCTAAGGAGAGGCAGAAATGCGTATCCGATGGACAGCAGGTTGAGATTCCTGCACTATCTTAAAACAGAACTGTGGGGACATTTGTGGAGAGCACAGGCGCGGAATGGAAAGCCGCGTGCAAGCGAAGGAGGAGTCACATAGGAAAATCCGTGTGGCAATCCAAAGGCGTGATGCGGACCGAAT
>NZ_JAQEGR010000021.1:0-48948 GCF_027667425.1 Fusicatenibacter saccharivorans | reverse complement strand
AACAGAACTGTGGGGACATTTGTGGAGAGCACAGGCGCGGAACGGAAAGCCGCGTGCAAGCGAAGGAGGAGTCACATAGGAAAAACCGTGTGGCAATCCAAAGGCGTGATGCGGACCGAATGAAAGTAGGGAAGTGTGTGAGCCATGAATCAAGAAAAGCCGCTATTGTTTTTAAGATACCCGTACCGTAAACCGACACAGGTGGATGAGGAGAGAATCCTAAGGCCGGCGGAAGAAGCATTGTTAAGGAACTCGGCAAAATGACCCCGTAACTTCGGGAGAAGGGGTGCCAACGAGAGTTGGCCGCAGAGAATAGGCTCAAGCAACTGTTTAGCAAAAACACAGGTCTATGCAAAACCGTAAGGTGAGGTATATGGGCTGACGCCTGCCCGGTGCTGGAAGGTTAAGAGGAGAGGTTAGCGCAAGCGAAGCTTTGAATTTAAGCCCCAGTAAACGGCGGCCGTAACTATAACGGTCCTAAGGTAGCGAAATTCCTTGTCGGGTAAGTTCCGACCCGCACGAAAGGCGTAATGATTTGAGCGCTGTCTCGACAATGCATCCGGTGAAATTGAAGTACCAGTGAAGATGCTGGTTACCCGCGCCAGGACGGAAAGACCCCATGGAGCTTTACTCCAGTTTGGTACTGGGGTCCGGCAGTGCATGTACAGGATAGGTGGGAGGCTGTGAACCTGGAACGCCAGTTTCAGGGGAGCCATTGTTGGGATACCACCCTTGTGCTGCTGGGCTTCTAACCAGCGGCCTTTATCAGGCCGGGGGACAATGCCAGACGGGGAGTTTGACTGGGGCGGTCGCCTCCGAAAGGGTATCGGAGGCGCTCAAAGGTTCCCTCAGAATGGTCGGAAACCATTCGAAGAGTGCAAAGGCAGAAGGGAGCTTGACTGCGACACCGACGGGTGGAGCAGGTACGAAAGTAGGACTTAGTGATCCGGTGGTATTAAGTGGGAATGCCATCGCTCAACGGATAAAAGCTACCCTGGGGATAACAGGCTTATCACTCCCAAGAGTTCACATCGACGGAGTGGTTTGGCACCTCGATGTCGGCTCATCGCATCCTGGGGCTGTAGTAGGTCCCAAGGGTTGGGCTGTTCGCCCATTAAAGCGGTACGCGAGCTGGGTTCAGAACGTCGTGAGACAGTTCGGTCCCTATCCGGCGTGGGCGTAGGATATTTGAGAGGAGCTGTCCTTAGTACGAGAGGACCGGGATGGACTGACCTCTGGTGTACCGGTTGAACCGCCAGGTTCACGGCCGGGTAGCCAAGTCGGGAAGGGATAAACGCTGAAGGCATCTAAGCGTGAAGCCCCCCTCAAGATGAGATATCCCATTCGTAAGAAGTAAGACCCCTTGAAGACGACGAGGTAGATAGGGCAGAGGTGGAAGTGCCGTAAGGCATGGAGCTGACTGTTACTAATCGGTCGAGGGCTTGACCTGAATGGTTGTGTTCACAAGATGGAATGATAGATGTGTAGTGTATGCGGTTTTGAAGGTATATCAAATATCTTCAATTAAATAATCCTCGATAGCTCAATGGTAGAGCATTCGGCTGTTAACCGAAGGGTTGTTGGTTCGAGCCCAACTCGGGGAGTGAATGAGACCTGCAGGGATCCTGCAGGTCTTTTCGTATATTGAGTTGCCCTGTGTGATGTGATACAATAAGGCGTAGCTACTGTAAACGATGAAGGAGAAAAGAAAGATGAATGAAAGTTATACCAGTTTTGCCCAGGTATATGACATGTTCATGGACAACGTGGACTATCCTGCCTGGAGCAAATATCTGATTCAGCTTTTAAAAGAATATCAGGTGGAAGACGGACTGGTGCTCGATCTTGGCTGCGGAACGGGAAACATGACCGAGCTGCTCGCCAAAGAGGGCTACGATATGATCGGCGTGGACAATTCTGAGGATATGCTCGAGATTGCCAGTGAAAAACGCGCCGAGTCCGGCTTAAACATTTTATATCTGCTTCAGGATATGCGGGAATTTGAGCTCTACGGAACCGTGAAGGCGGTTGTGAGCATCTGCGATTCTATCAACTATATTCTGGAGGAAGATGATCTGCGGGAAGTATTCTCACTTGTCAACAATTATCTGGATCCGAAGGGCATGTTTATTTTTGATTTGAATACAAAGTATAAATATGAACAGATGGGTGAGACTACGATTGCGGAAAACCGCGAAGAGGCAAGCTTCATCTGGGATAATTACTATGACCCGGAGGAAGAAATCAACGAATATGAGCTCGCCATTTTCATCCCGGAGGGAGAAGATTCCGATCTGTACCGTAAATTTGAGGAGGTACATTATCAGAGAGCGTACGATCTTGCGACGATCTGCCGCTTATTGGAAGAGGCAGGCATGGAGTTTGTAACGGCTTACGATGCATTCACAAAGGATGCGCCGAGACCGGAGAGCGAACGTATTTATGTCGTAGCAAGAGAAAAAGGAAAAAGTGAGAAATAGGAGAGAAACATGGATTATATTGTAAGAGCAACAGCGGCAGACGGACAGATTCGTGCGTTTGCAGCGACAACAAGAGAAACCGTAGAGACAGCACGCCAGGATCACAACACGAGCCCGGTTGCAACCGCAGCGCTGGGCCGCCTTCTGACAGCAGGTGCAATGATGGGCGTTATGATGAAGGGAGATAAAGACCTTCTGACCTTGCGCATCCATGCCGGCGGACCGCTGAATGGCATTACTGTAACAGCAGATTCCAAAGGAAATGTAAAAGGTTACGTCGGAAACCCGGACGTCGTGATTCCGGCCAACAAAAAAGGAAAACTTGACGTGGCAGGTGCTGTCGGCGTCGGATTCATGGATGTCATCAAAGACCTGGGACTGAAAGAGCCGTACGTCGGACAGTGCGTTCTGCAGACGAGTGAGATCGCAGAGGATCTGACCTACTATTTTGCAACGAGTGAGCAGGTTCCGTCCAGCGTCGGACTCGGTGTGCTGATGAACAAAGACAATACCGTCCGTCAGGCCGGCGGCTTTATCATTCAGCTGATGCCGTTCTGCGATGAGAAAGTCATTGAAAAACTGGAGCAGCGTCTGGCAGAAGTCAATTCCGTTACCGCATTCCTTGACGAGGGCCTGACTCCGGAGCAGATTCTTGAAAAACTGCTTGGAGACATGGACCTTGTGATCAACGATACCGTGCCGACCCAGTTTTACTGCAACTGCAGCCGTGAGCGTGTATCGAAAGCGCTGATAGCGGTCGGAAGAAAAGAACTGAACGAGATGATTCAGGAAGCAAAACCGGTGGAGCTGAAATGCCATTTCTGCAACAGCGCCTATGAATTTTCTACCGAGGATCTGAAAGAATTATTGCGTAAGAGCAAATAGCGGAGGGATAAAGAGATGAAACAGGGATTCGTAAAAGTCGCAGCCGCTTCCTGTGCGGTGGCAGTAGCGGATGTCAGAGAAAATACGAGAGTCATTCTGGAAACCATTCATAAAATGGAGGACGAGGGCGCAAAAGTGATGGTGCTCCCGGAGCTGGCGCTGACCGGCTATACCTGCAGTGATTTATTCTGGCAGAGCCAGATGATCGACGCGGCGAAAGAGGGATTAAAAGAGATTGCCGACGGAACGAAAGGGACCGATGCACTGATTTTTGTCGGCCTTCCGTGGGAACAGGGCGGAAAGCTGTTTAACGTGGCCGCTGTACTCTGTCATGGAGAGCTGCTCGGCGTTGTACCGAAAAAGTATCTGCCGAACTACAATGAATTTTATGAGCTGCGTCACTTTACGCCGGGAAAAGAAGCGGTGACAACGACGGAATTTTTCGGAAAAGAGGTTCCGTTCGGCATGAATCTGCTCTTCCAGTGTGCGGAGATGCCGCGCCTCAAAGTTGCTGCAGAGCTCTGCGAGGATCTCTGGACCCCGAATCCGCCGAGTGTGGCGCATGCCCTGGCCGGTGCGACAGTGATCGTCAATCTTTCCGCGAGTGATGAGATGGTTGGAAAAGATAGCTATCGGAGAAGCCTCGTGAGTGCACAGTCGGCACGTCTGATCTGCGGTTATATTTATGCGACAGCAGGCGAGGGCGAGTCCACGACGGATCTCGTCTTTGGCGGACAGCATCTGATTGCGGAGAACGGAACGATTCTTGCCGAGGCAAAACGGTTTGAGAATCAGATCGTCTGCGCGGATCTCGATGTTGATCGTCTGACGAGTGAGCGCAGAAGAATGACCACATATCCGGAACAGAGAACCGACGGTTATCAGGTGGTTAAGTTCTCATTAACAATAGAAGAAACAAAGCTGATCCGTTACTTCGATCCGCGGCCGTTCGTACCGTCGGATAAGCACAACCGGGATCAGCGATGTGATGAAATTTTAAATATTCAGGCCATGGGACTGAAAAAACGTCTGGCGCATACGCACTGCCAGAGCGCGGTTATCGGTATTTCCGGCGGACTCGATTCGACGCTGGCACTGCTCGTCACTGCCAGAGCGTTCGATCTGCTCGGCCTTCCGAGAAACCAGATTCTTTCTGTGACCATGCCATGCTTTGGAACGACGGACCGCACGTATCAGAATGCCTGTGAACTGACGCGGTGCCTTGGTGCAACCTTAAAAGAGGTTGATATCAAAGAGGCCGTCAATCTCCATTTCCGCGACATCGGACAGGATCCGGAGAAGCATGATGTGACGTATGAAAACGGACAGGCGCGTGAGAGAACCCAGATTCTGATGGATCTTGCCAACCAGTCCGGCGGTATGGTCATTGGAACTGGTGATCTTTCCGAGCTGGCACTTGGCTGGGCAACGTACAATGGCGACCATATGTCGATGTATGCCGTCAATGCGTCCGTACCGAAAACCCTGGTGCGCCATCTGGTGCAGTATTATGCGGACACCTGCGGGGAAAAAGCACTTTCCGATATCCTTCTGGATGTGCTCGACACGCCGGTCAGCCCGGAACTGCTGCCGCCGAAAGATGGTGTCATTTCTCAGAAAACAGAAGATCTCGTCGGACCGTACGAGCTTCATGATTTCTTCTTATACTATATGCTGCGTGTGACGTACGAACCGCTCAAGATTTACCGTGTGGCAAAACTTGCATTTGCCGGTGTCTACGATGATGCGACGATCTTAAAATGGCTGAAAACGTTCTACTGGAGATTTTTCGCGCAGCAGTTCAAACGCTCCTGCCTGCCGGATGGCCCGAAGGTCGGAAGCGTTGCGGTATCCCCGCGCGGCGACCTGCGTATGCCGAGTGATGCGTGCGTGAAGCTCTGGAGAGAGGAACTCGACCAGCTGTAAAAAACAAAACAGGAAATACAGAAAGAAACAAAGATAATCCAAATTGGTGCAGGGAATCAAATTTTGAGATGCACGACAGAAAAAAGGCTTCGGAGCAGAAGAATGCTTCGAGGCCTTTTTGCATGGAAAGATCAGGATTCTGCGGAGGAAGGATTTTGAGCCTGTTCGAGCGCCTGATTGATCGCGGAGACGAGCAGTTCGGAGGTGTAGCGGTCGTCCTCTCCGTAGATGAGGCCTTCCGTCGTCTGATTCACATAGATCTGGCTTGCGATGGAATCGAGCGCGGGCTCCATGAGCGGATACATGGCGGCGGTGGTTTCACTTAAGTTATTCAGTGAAATCGCGGTGATGCGGTCCTGCTCAACATTGACCTGCACATCGAAGGTCTGGTCGCCGAGGGAGATCGTGGAGGTGTAGATGCCGGGAATGTAGCGTGCATTTTCGGCGGAAGCAGCAGTGGTGACAGAAGGTTTTTTCGCAGAATCCTTCTTCCCGGAGAACATGATCAGAAACACCACGAGAAGAATCAGCGCGAGAGCAAGAAAAACAGCGGTGTAAACCACTTCTTTCATATGTAGTACAACAATTTTCGTTTTGGAACTCATGGGCGGGCACACTCCTTTTTGAAAAGCCGTCTGCGGGGCGGGAAGCGGGGGCGGAACAGGCGGGCGTTTTTACTATAATGTATGTGGGAAGAATGGTTTTTATGAAGGTTGTTCTACAGCAGGTTGATTGCATCAAAAAAAAGAGTCTGCTATACTGTAGCTATGTTTATTTTGGGGCAGAAATGGATCAGAACAGGAGGAGCAAGGTATGAGTCTGCAGTTTATTATGGGAAATTCGGGGGCCGGAAAATCGCGGTATGCGTATGAAAAAATCCTGGCGGAAGCGGCGCGCCACCCGGAGAAAAATTATCTGATCGTCGTGCCGGAGCAGTTTACGATGCAGACGCAGAAAGAACTCGTGTCTCTGCATCCGGCGGGCGGAATTTTAAATATTGATATTTTAAGTTTTCAACGTCTGGCCTACCGTATTTTTGAGGAGACCGGAGGAAGCCTGTATCCGGTGCTTGAAGAGACGGGAAAAAGCCTCGTGGTGAAGCGCGTTGCGCAGGAAAAGAAAAAGGAGCTGACAATTCTTGGCAGCACGTTAAAAAGAACCGGTGCGGTTTCGCAGATGAAATCGCTGATTTCCGAGCTGAAGCAGTATCAGATTGCGCCGTCCGAGCTTGATACGTGGGCGGAAGAGACGGGAGAGAAAAAGCTGCTGGCGGCAAAGCTGAAGGACACCGGTGTGATCTACCGTGCGTTTGAGGAATATCTGGAAAACCGTTACGTGACGGCGGAGGATGTGCTGGAAGTTCTGGCGGGAAAGCTGGAAGAATCGGAGCTGATTAAAAACAGTGAGGTACTGGTGGATGGGTTTACCGGATTTACGCCGGTGCAGATCGGTGTGCTTGGAAAGCTGTTCCGGCTCTGTGCGAAGGTTTATGTGACGATTATTATGGATGAGCGGGAGGACCCGTATAAAAAGGCGATTCCGCATCAGCTTTTTGCGATGAGCCGCCAGCTTGTCCAGCAGCTCATGAAAGCGGCAGATGAAGCAGGGTGCCCGGTGGAGCCGGAAATCTGGGTCAGACGCTCGGGACATGGCCGTTTTCAGCCGGGAAGCACGATGGATCAGCTGGAGCAGAGACTGTTCCGGTATGGAAAGAGAGGATTTTCCGGAAATGGAATAGAAAAAAGACCAGAATCAGGAACGGAAGCAAAGACAGGAAATCCGGCAGCAGGATACGAGGCGAAACAGCAGGGCATCTACATCAGCGTCGCGCCGAATCCGCGTGCCGAGCTGGAAGAGACGGTGCGTCTGATCCGCCGCATGGTGCGCGAGGAGGGCATGCGTTACCAGGATTTCGCCGTTCTGACCGGAGATCTTTCTGTTTACGGCACGTATGCGCGGGAAATCTTTGAAAAATGTGGTGTTCCGTATTTCGTGGACGAAAAGCATTCCGTGCTGATGAATCCGTTCGTGGAATTTCTGCGTGCGGCGATCGAGATGGTGGTACAGAGTTTTTCGTACGAGAGCGTCTTCCGCTATCTGCGCTGCGGTCTTTCGAGTCTGGACCGCGAGGAGACGGATGCGATGGAAAACTATGTGCTCGCGCTTGGTATCCGCGGGCTGAAAGCGTATGGGGAAACCTGGACGAGGGGCTACCGCGGCATCAAGCCGGATGAAGTGCCGCAGCGCAATCTTCTGCGGGAGAAGTTCTATGCTGAAGTGCAGCCGTTTGCGGAGCGGATGAAGAAAAAAGATGCCACGGTGCGGGAGCGGACGGAGGCCCTGTACGCGTTGGCGGTACAGAATCAGATGCAGGAAAAACTCGAGGAGCGGCGGCAGCAGTTTGAACAGCAGGGCCAGGAGGCATTTGCAAAAGAATACAGTCAGATTTATGGCATCGTCATGGAGCTGCTGGACAAGATCGTCGAGGTGCTGGGTGAGGAGAAGATGACGCTGGCAGAGTATCAGGAAATTCTGGAAGCGGGATTTGCGGAGGCATCTGTCGGTATTATTCCGCCGACGGCGGACCAGGTACTGATCGGTGATAATGAACGGTCGCGTCTGAAGGACATCCGCGTGCTGTTTTTCGTCGGCGTGAATGACGGGCTGATTCCGCGCCACGACGCGGGCGGCGGCATTCTCTCGGAATATGACCGCGAGGAGCTGGAACGGGCGGATGCGAAGCTGTCCCCGACGGCGCGGGAGACGATGTATCAGCAGAAATTCCATCTCTACCGAAATCTGACAAAACCGTCGGAGCGGCTGTACCTTTCCTTTGCGAAAGCGGGCGCGTCCGGCGAGGCGCAGAATCCGTCGTATCTGATCAACGAAATACGAAAACTCTTCCCGGAGATTCCAGTGCGGGATATTGAAAAAGAGGAAAAACCGGAGGAAAAACTGGAAATGCCGCGTTCCGGCGAGGCACTGTTTCTGGAGGAGCTTGGCAGAGCGGCGGAGGGAGAGATCGATCCGCTGTTTGAGGAGCTTTACCGCTGGTATGCGGCGCACCCGGAGGCTGGAATTCCGGCGGAGACGTATCGAAAAGCGGCGTTTCTGCGGTGTGCGGACGGCGTAATCGGAAGGAGTGCGGCATCGGCACTGTACGGAGATACGTTAAAAAACAGTGCAACGCGGCTGGAAAAGTATGCGGCGTGTGCGTTTGCCCACTTTATGGAGTTCGGCCTTCAGATCCGCGAGCGGGATCAGTATGAGCTGAAAGCGGCGGATATGGGAACGGTCATGCATGAGGCGCTTGAGAAGTTTTCGAAAAAACTGCAGGAGAACGGTGAGACCTGGAAGACGGTGACCGATGATACGCGTGACCGTCTGATTGAGGAGTGTGTCGAGGAGACGATGGCGGACTATGGAAACACAATTTTTCAGAGTTCAAGCCGGAATCAGTACCGCATTATCCGCGTGAAGCGGATCCTGAAACGAACTGTCTGGGCACTGCAGCAGCAGATCCGGCAGGGAGAATTTGAGCCAGGGGAATTCGAGGTTTCGTTCTCGATGGAGGACTCGCTGTCGGCGATCAACATCGATCTGTCGGAGCATGAGAAAATGCGTCTGCGCGGACGGATTGACCGCGTGGATCTCTGCGAGACGGACGATAAGGTCTATGTGAAAATTATCGATTACAAGACGGGAAATACGTCGCTCGACCTGGTGGCGCTCTATTATGGACTGCAGCTGCAGCTTGCTGTTTATCTCGATGCGGCGGTGGAACTGGAGCAGAAAAAGCATCCCGGCAAGCAGGTGGAGCCGGCGGGCGTGTTCTATTATCATATTGATGATCCGATGCTCGATCAGGAGGAGGATGAGACCGACGAGGCGTGGGGCCGGCGGATGCTGAAAGCGCTGCGGATGGACGGTCTTGTGAATGCGGACCGGAAAGTTGTGGAGCTTCTCGACCGCGTGCTTGAGGACGGAACGACATCCGATGTGATTCCGGTTGGAAAGAAGAAGGATGGAAGTTATACGAGCTATTCGAAAGTAGCATCGCCGGAGCAGTTTGATGTGATCCGTACGTACACCAGAAAGAAGGTGCGTGAGATCGGCGAGGGCATTTTTTCGGGCAATGTAAAAATTTCCCCGTATCAGCGGGACGGTGCGACGGCGTGTGCGTACTGTGAATATCAGGGAATCTGCGGTTTTGACCAGAAAATTCAGGGATACGAGTACCGCAAACTGAAGGGCATGGACACGGAACTGCTGATGAAGGCGATGCAGGAGATAACACAAAGTGATCAAAAGGAGTGACTGCCTTCCGGAAAGGAAAGAGAAATGCAGTTTTCCATGTATGAGAAAGTAATCAGCCAGAAAGAAGAGGGAGAGATAAATGGCAGTAAAATGGACAGCGGAACAGCAGAAAGTCATTGATACGAGAGACCGGAATCTTCTGGTCAGCGCGGCGGCAGGTTCCGGAAAGACGGCGGTTCTGGTAGAGCGGATCCTTGCGATGGTAAAGGATCCTGTGCGTCCGATCGATGTTGACCAGCTGCTCGTTGTGACTTTTACGCGGGCAGCGGCAGGTGAGATGAAAGAGCGAATCGGCCGTGCGCTGCAGCAGAGTCTCGAGGAAGATCCTGAGGATGAGCATCTGCAGAGGCAGCAGACCCTGCTTCACCATGCGCAGATCAGCACGATTCACGGATTCTGTTCGTACGTTATCAAAAATTATTTTCAGATGATCGATCTTGATCCGGTGTACCGCATGGCGGATGAAGGGGAGATCCGTCTGATGAAAAGCGATGTGATCCAGAAGGTCATGGAAGAACGCTTTACGGAAAAGGAGTCTGCATTTACACGGTTTGTGGAGAGCTACGCGGCGGGAAAGCAGGATGACGGGCTCGATGCACTTGTGCTGAAACTGTATGAGTTTTCCATGAGCTATCCGTGGCCGGAGCAGTGGCTCGAAGAGTGCCGGGCGGCGTACCAGATGGATTCACCGGAAGCAGTGCAGGAGAGTATCTGGGTACAGGAGCTGATGAGCGAGGCGAAAAAGCGGCTCTCGAGTATTCTGGAAGGGATTCAGGAAAACCGGAAAACAGCAGTAAGCTCTGGAGGACCGTATTTATATGATGAGGCGCTGGCTTCTGACCAGCAGATGGTGGAAGAACTGCTGGAAACAGAATCGTTTGATGAACTGGTGCGCGCGATGGCCGGAATGAAGTTTAAAGCACTTTCGCGGAAAAAGGCAGACGATGTGAGTGAAACGCTGAAAGATCAGGTAAAGGCGGAGCGCGATGCATGCAAAAAGGAGCTGCAGAAGTTAAAAGAGCAGTTCTTTGAGAAGGACAGCGCTGCGATTGCGGAGGAGATTGCCGACTGCCGGGAGCCCATCGGGGTGCTGATTGATCTGACGGAGCAGTTTGCAAAAGCGTTTGCGGAGAAAAAACGGAGCAAAAATATTCTCGATTATGCCGATCTGGAACACTTTGCGCTTGAAATTCTCGTGCAGCAAAAAGACGGCTGCCTGGTGCGGACCGATGCGGCGCGGGAGCTGTCGGAGCAATTCCGGGAAATTATGATCGATGAGTACCAGGACAGCAACTTTATCCAGGAGGCACTGCTCTCTGCGGTGTCCGGTGAGGAGGACGGCAGGTGGAACCGGTTTATGGTCGGCGATATCAAGCAGAGTATCTACGGATTTCGTCTGGCGCGGCCGGAGCTGTTTCTGGAAAAATATCGCACGTATCAAAAAGACGGAGAAAGCCAGCAGAGGATTGATCTCGATAAAAACTTTCGAAGCCGGCCGGAGGTGCTTGCAGGGGCGAACTATGTGTTCCGTAAGCTCATGAGTCCGGAGCTTGGCGGCATTGCGTATGATGAGGCGGCGAGCCTCCATGCGGGTGCGGCGTTCCCGAAGAAAGAAGAGGGAAATACGGATCCGTGGCAGAGGGCATACGAAACGGAGCTTCTGCTGCTGGACGACCAGGCGCCGGAGCTGGAAGATGATAAATCCCGCGAGACGAAGATGGAAACGGAGGCGGCTGCCGTTGCGGCGCGCATCCGGGAAATGGTTGGAAATGAGGAAGTTGTGGATAAGGAGACCGGGGAATACCGGAAAATCCAGTACCGGGATATCGTCATTTTACTCCGTGCGGTCAGCGGCTGGTCGGAGACGTTTTCGCGTGTGCTCCAGGCGGCTGGAATTCCGGCTTACAGTACATCAAAAACAGGGTACTTTTCCACGCAGGAAATTGTTACGGTGCTGAATTATCTGCACCTGTGTGATAATCCATGTCAGGAGATTCCATTTACGGCCATTCTGCGTTCCCCCATCTGCGGATGCACAGACACGGAGCTTGCGGCGGTGCGTTGTGTGGATAAAGATGTGAAAATTTACGAGGCATGTGGAAAATATGCGGCGATGGGGGATGATGAAGCACTCCGGGAGAAGCTGAGGAGGTTCCTTGCACAGCTCGAAACGCTGCGAAGCCGCGTGCCGTATACGCCGATCCATGAGCTGATCACACAGATTCTCGAGGAGACGGGCTACGGCGGCTATGCATCTGCAATGCCGGGTGGTGTGCAGCGGCGGGCAAATCTGGAGATGCTGGTGGAAAAGGCGGTGGAATTTGAGGCGACGAGTTACCGTGGACTGTTCAACTTTATCCGTTATATCGAGCAGCTTCAGAAGTATGAAGTCGATTTCGGCGAGGTGAATATTTACGGGGAGAGCGCAGACACGGTGCGTATCATGAGTATTCACAAGAGTAAAGGACTGGAATTCCCGGTTGTGTTCCTCTCGGGCATGGGCAAATCGTTTAACCAGATGGACAGCCGTGCGGCGCTTGTACTCCATTCCCGCATGGGTATCGGCGCGGATGCGATCGATCCGGAGCACCGCGTCCGTCAGGCGACACTGCCGCGGCAGATCATCCGGCAGAGCATGAAGCTGGAAAATCTGGCGGAGGAGCTGCGGGTGCTTTACGTTGCCATGACGCGCCCGAAGGAGAAGCTGATTATGACGGGCATGGCGTCGAAGCTGGAGAGCCGCGTGAAGCAGTGCGCGGCACATGCGGGGCGGCAGGAGGAGCTGCTGTCGTATCAGACATTGAGCAGTGCATCCGGGTATCTCGACTGGATTTTGCCGGCATTTTCGAGAAACCGGTGTTTCGACGGGCTGTATGAACAATTCGGTCTGGCAGGGAATGTGGACAATCCGCTGTATGCAGAGAAAATTCCGGTAACGATCCGCCTTGTATCACCGGCAGGACTTGTTGAGGGAGAGGTGCTGCATCAGATGGAGCGCGCGGTGAATGAGCAGAAAATCATGGAAATTCCGAAGCAGCCGCCGAGAGAAGCAGCGCTGAAGGAACTTGTGGAGGAGCGGTTTGCCTACCAGTATCCGTATGAGAAGGAAAAACAGATTCCGGTAAAGGTTACCGTTTCACAGCTGAAGAAGGTCGGGATGGAGGAATCCGAAATCGGAAAAGAGCTGTTTGCGCAGGAAGAACTCGTACCAATTGTGCCGGGCTTTCTGAAAAAGGATCATGTTGCGGCTCTGACGGGCTCTGACCGCGGAACGGCGTACCACCGCCTGCTGGAATGTCTCGATTACCGCAGAGCGTACAGCATCACAGAGCTGATGGCACAGACGGAGGAATTGATTGCAGAAGGAAAGATGACGAAAGAAGCAGCGGAATGCATTTATTTCAAATCGATCCTCGCTTTCGCAAAAAGTCCGGTTGGAATGCGGATGCGGAATGCCTTTTTGAATGAAACCCTGAAACGGGAGCAGCCGTTTGTGATGTCCGTTCCGGCAAGTGAGGCAGATCCGTCCTATCCGGAAGACGAAACCATTCTCGTGCAGGGAATCATTGACGCATGGTTCCCGGAGGGGGATGAGATTGTTCTTGTGGACTACAAAACGGACCGTGTGAAAGAAGTCGGGGAGCTGAAAAAGCGGTATGAAAAACAGCTCGCCTACTACCAGCAGGCACTGGAGCGGACGACAGGAAAAAAGGTGAAAGAGAAGATTATTTATTCGCTGGCTTTGGACGAAGAGTTGGTATTGTAGGAAAAAACTACTAAAAAAAACAACTGTCAAAACAGGGATAAAGTATGATATCATGGTTGAGAAACAAACAGGTATTGAGAAACAAAGAGAAAAAAGGAGATTCAGTGATGATTCGAAAAATTGTTCAGATAGAGGAAGACAGATGTACAGGATGCGGGCTTTGTGCGCATGCCTGTCATGAAAGTGCGATTGCGATGGTTGACGGGAAGGCAAAGCTGATCCGGGATGACTACTGCGACGGATTCGGCGACTGCCTGCCGGTTTGTCCGGCAGATGCGATTTCGTTTGTGGAGCGGGAGGCGCTGCCGTACGATGAGGAGGCGGTAAAAGAGAACCAGCGGAAGGCAAAAGAGGCGGCCGGGCAGGAGAATACCGGAGCAGGAAAAGCAGGTGAAAACAGCTGGGCGATTAACCGTGCAGATGCGCAGGAAAATTCTGCAGCAGTTCCGTCCCGGCTCCGCCAGTGGCCGGTGCAGATCAAGCTGGTGCAGGAGCGGGCTTCGATGTTTGCAGGAGCAGACCTTCTCGTTGCGGCGGATTGTACAGCGTATGCGTATGGAAACTTCCACCAGGATTTTATTCGGGATCATGTCGTTCTCGTAGGCTGTACAAAACTTGACGATATCGATTATTCCGAGAAACTTGCGCGGATTTTCATGCGGAATGATATTAAGAGTATCACGGTTGCACGCATGGAGGTTCCGTGCTGCGCAGGAATGGAGCGTGCCGTGAAGATGGCGCTGAAAGAGAGTGGAAAGAAGATTCCGGTGAAAACCGTGGTGATTTCTACGGAGGGGGAAATTTTGTAGAAAATCAGATATAGTAATTAGCGTGTGCCCTTAAAAGTATTTTTACAATTGGTACATTCTGCTTTGTGGAATATGTAAGACGAAAAAAATGAAAAGCTCGGTAAGAGGTATTAGAAAAATGAGTATGACGAAGATACAAAAGGAGCTTCTTGGTGCGCTGATCGGTCTGGCCCGGTCGGTAGATGGAAGAGGAGAAGCAGCAAAAGGTGAATCGCAGGAGTTTTCCAGCGGTGACAGCAATGGTCACCGCCCGGACAAAGCCACGCATGAGATTCTGCTTGGCGGAATTTGTGCGGCAAATCCGGAAAAAGAGCTGAGGGAAGAAGAGGGGAAATCCTGGATTGTACGCGTGGAGGCAGAAAAGAACCGTCTGAATCCGGATTGCGCAGTGTGCAAGGGAAAATGCGGCAGAACAGATAACTATGATCTCGAAGAAATGGAGACAGATGAACCGTCGGATCGGGCACGAAAAGAGCAGATTCTTGCGGAATTGTTTCCGATGGCAGAAAAACTGCAGCAGCTTCGGAAAGAAACAAAAGAGCAAAACGAAGAATTGCAGGGGGCGGTTAATTTTTTGTATAAGGCATTGTTTGCGATTGGAAACTATGTCGGGGAAAAGAGTCTGCAGAGCGTGGTGCAGGAGATGAATAACCTTTTTGTTAAATTGGAAAATGTATTAAAATAAGTAGAAAATAAGAAAAATCCTCTGTCCGGAGTGTATAAAAAACCCCGGAAACAGGGGATTTTTTGCGTTCTGCGCCAAGTGCATAAAACGTATTATCGCGTTTTCACAAAGTTTTGCAAAAGCAGACAAAATTGCAGACAGGCGCTTGCAACAGAAAAATGAATAGGTTATAACATTATAACAAGGTGGCAGGAGAACCAATACAAAGAAATGAGATCCTAGTGGCATATAAACAGAAAGAATACAGGGAAAAGATGAAAAGGGACGGAAGCGGGATGGAGAAGAAAAAATATATCCTTCTGGATGTTGGCGGAACGGAAATCAAAGGAAGTGTGTCGGACAGAAATGGAGTAAGAACAAAAATCCGGAAATTTCCAGCACAGGCGCAGAAGAGCACAGAGAAGATTCTGGACAATTTTGCAAAGATCTGCCGGGAACTGATGAGAGAAGCAGACGGAAGTGTTGTCGGAGTTGGGATGGCGATTCCGGGTCCGTTTGATTATGAAAATGGAATCAGCCGGATGCAGGGACTGAATAAGTACGATGCCATTTACGGGATTCCACTGGAAAGAGAAATCAAGGCGCGCGTGCCGGAACTTGGATCAGCACGATTTTTGTTTTTACATGACATTGAAGCATTTGCACTGGGAGAAAGCTGGTACGGAAACTGTCGTGATGCGGATAAAATTCTGTGCGTCTGCATCGGAACCGGCGCCGGGTCGGCTTTTGTAGAAAACGGGAAAACGGTGAAAACAGGAAAAGGTGTGCCGGAAAATGGATGGATTTATCAACAGCCGTTTGGAGATTCCATTTTGGACGATTATCTTTCTGTGCGCGGTCTGGAGCAGATTAGCCTGGCTGTGACAGGAAAAGTGTGGAGTGGAAAAGAATTGTATGGTCTGGTAAAAGCGGGAAACATGGAGGCAGAAGAAGTCTGGAGAAGATTTGGAGCAGATGTGGCGGCTGGCCTTCTTCCTGTGCTGGAGAAATATCAGCCGGATCTGCTGCTTCTGGGCGGACAGATTGCAAAAAGTTTTTCCTGGTTTGGAAAAGAACTGGAAAGAGAGTGCGAGAAAAGAAAGATTCGGATTCAGATAGAAACGGAAACATCCGGCCGTGCCATGGAAGGCCTGTTGTCACAGTTTCCTGAAAAAACACAATAGAGCAAAAATATTTTCAGAAACAAAAATATAATGCTATGGAGAGAAAAGAAGAAGGAGAAACTGCAAAAATGGATAGAAATCCGGGAGCACCGCCGCTATATGCGCAGCTGGAACAGATTCTGAAACAGCAGATCGAATGCGGTACGTACAAAAAAGGAGATTTTCTGCCAACAGAAAAAGAGCTGATGGAAAAGTACGAGCTTTCGCGTGTGACAGTACGCCAGGCGATGGCGAATCTGGTACAGAGCGGTTACGCACGTGCACGGCGTGGCATCGGAACAGATGTTGTCTACGAGAAAGTCGAAGAGCAGATGGAAGGTGTCATCAGTTTCACGGAAGAAATGAAAAAGCATCATATCGAAATGCAGACAACATACTGCAAGATGGAACTGATAAGTCCCGGGGAAACGGTAGCAAGAAGTCTGCAGATT
The DNA here is from genome assembly GCF_027667425.1 of Fusicatenibacter saccharivorans. Lineage (NCBI taxonomy): Bacteria > Bacillati > Bacillota > Clostridia > Lachnospirales > Lachnospiraceae > Fusicatenibacter > Fusicatenibacter saccharivorans. Next base: position 32,486 of record NZ_JAQEGR010000021.1, on the reverse strand, counting down.
CCATTGACGGAGCCATGTTATTGCCTGAAACGTGTGAGGAATGCTGTGGGAAAACCCATGGTCTATACCATTACGTATCTGAAAAAAATCTGCGAACTGCCAACAGAGCCGGAGCCATACATGGAATCGCTGTATCAGTATCTGCGGGAGGAACATGGAATCTATATTGAATCCGGCCGGGATACGCTTGAGGCGGCACTTCCATCGGAAGAGGTGCAGAAAGCACTGAAAATTGATGCGCAGATGCCTATTTTTATCCGGACACGGCAGACATTCCGGAAGGGCGGCGAGGTTTTTGAATATTCGATCTGCTATTATCCGGGAAATCGTTATAAGTACACGGTGGAACTGTAAACATATGACATGTAAAAAAACGAAACCGGACAGAAGTGCGAAATCCGCCAGATGCGAAAGCGTTGAAACAAAGATGATAGGTCTGATCGGCGCAGGAAACACCCCAATGGATGGAAGAAAAATTAAGAAAAGGAAAAGAATCCAAATGAATTTAAAAAAGAAATATGGAAACTACGAATTACATCCGCAAATGAAAATCACAGGATATGAAAATGAAATCTGGGATGAAAAAAAGGAGATCATTGAAGAATTAAAACGGGCGGTTCAGGAAAAACAGAAAGAAAAGAAAACCTGTATTCTTTCCTTTGATCTGTACCCGGGTGTACGAAAAGAAGAAATAATGGAACTGGCCAATGCGCTGCAGCCAGACCGGATTTTTGATATCGAAGACTGTGCCAAAGACGAAGAAACGCTGTTAAGAGAATTTAAAGATTACATCACCGATGACCGTGTTTTCGGCATTATGTGTCATAAAACCATAGACACCTGGTTTGAGAGCGAAAAGCTGGAAACCATGAAAAAAGCAATTGAGACAGAACGTGCGGAAGAAAAAGATACAAACGGTGGTCTGATCGTGATCGTTGGTACAGCGGCAGAGCTTCTGACCGAGGCAGATCTACTTGTTTACTGCGATCTGACCCGCTGGGAAGTTCAGCTCCGCTATCGGAGCGGCATGCCAAACTGGCACAGTACCAATTATAATGATCCGATCCTGACGAAATATAAACGGGGATTTTTCATTGAATGGCGTCTGGCGGACCGCTATAAAAAAGAGCGGTATGAAAAATTCACGTATCTTCTGGATACGGAGAAAGAAAATGCACCGGTTCTTACAACGGGAAATGCCTTCCGAGGCGCACTGCAGCAGCTTGCCAGAAAGCCATTTCGTATGGAGCCGTATTTCGACCCTGGCGTATGGGGCGGTCAGTGGATGAAGGAAAACTTTGGTCTGGATGCATCGAAGGAAAATTTCGCGTGGAGCTTTGACGGAGTTCCGGAGGAAAACAGCCTGAATCTGGAAATCGGCGGAAAAGTCTTAAAAGTACCGGCACAGGATCTTGTCTTCTATGCGCCGCATGAACTGCTGGGTGAAAGAGTCCACGGCCGGTTCGGCGCAGAATTCCCGATCCGTTTTGACCTGCTGGATACGATGGGCGGTCAGAACCTTTCCCTGCAGGTACATCCGCTGACCGAATATATCTATGAAAAATTCGGCATGCCATATACGCAGGATGAGAGCTACTATCTTCTGGATGCCGATGAAGACGAGGAAACGTATGTATACCTCGGTCTCAAAGAAGGCGTGGATAAAAAAGAGATGGGGCGGGAACTTCGTGCAGCAGAAAAAGGAGAAGAACTTTTCCCAGCTGAAAAATATGTCAACAAAATTCCGGTCAAAAAACACGATCATGTGCTGATCCCGGCAGGAACGGTGCACTGTTCCGGCAAGAATACAATGGTACTGGAAATCAGCGCGACACCGTATATTTTTACCTTTAAGCTCTGGGACTGGGGCCGCCTTGGCATGGATGGACTGCCGCGTCCGATCCATCTCGACCACGGTATGAAAAATATCCAGTGGAACCGCGATACCAAATGGGTGTACGACAATATCGTCGGCCAGCAGAAAACGCTGGAAAAAACAGAAAACTGTGAAGTAGAGCGCACCGGACTGCACAGCCGCGAGTTTATCGACACAATCCGCTATACACTTTCCGGGCCGCACACCATCTCGATGGATGACACGGTTCATGTGATGAATCTTGTGGAGGGACGAAGTGCCCGCATCGAGAGCATGGATGGCAGCTTTGCACCGTTCACGGTACATTACGCAGAAACCGCCATCGTTCCTGCAGCGGTCGGAACATACCGGATTGTACCGGAAGAGGGCGAAATGATTAAAATGCTGGTGGCATCTGTGGGGTAAAGAGAGATAAAAATTTTGAGCAACATAGAACAGGAAAAGGAGAAATTATCATGACACACAAAATCAGAGAAGTCTACATCGTACATCATTCCCACACTGACGTGGGATACACCGATCTGCAGGAGCAGGTGATCTACAATCAGGCAAACAACATCCGCCGGGCAGTCGAACTGATTGAAAATGGAATCAAAAACAACACAACCCAGAAAGATCTGAAATGGAACTGTGAGACATGGTACTGCGTGGAGCAGTTCTTCAAAATGGCAACGGAGGAAGAAAAAGAAAAGTTTTTCGATCTGGTAAAAAAAGGAAACATCGGTCTGTCTGCCAATTATCTGAACTTTAATGATCTTGCCGACTGCAAATATCTGAAAGAAAAAATCCATACGATGCAGGAAATCTGCGGCGAAAAAGGAATCCAGATCAAAACAGCCATGATTGCAGATATTAATGGTATCTCCATGGGACAGCGCGATGCCCTGATCGAAAACGGAGTAGAATTTTTGTATACCAATATCCATACCCATCACGGCATGTATCCGCTGTATCAGAACCAGAAACCGTATTTCTGGGAAAATGAGAACGGACAGCGTCTGCTGGTATGGAATGGTGAGCATTATAACCTGGGAAATGCCCTCGGCATTGTTCTGAACAAAAATGTTAATTTTATGACGGAAAACTACTTCGGCAAAAAGAATGGTGATGTGACAGGACTTCTGGAAAATCTGCACACGAATCTGGCTGCGAGCATAAAGGAATATGAAGAAAACGGTTATCCGTACGATTTCTATATCACCAGTGTTTCCGGCGTTTTTTCGGATAATGCGCCGATCAACCCGGCCATTGCAGATACGGTTGCGCTGTTTAATGAAAAATATGGCGAAGAAGTCACCATGCATATGGTGACGCTTCAGGAATTGTATGACAAAATCCGGGATAAAGTGCAGGATGCACCAGTGTATCGGGGTGCCATCAATGACTGGTGGGGCAATGGCGTTGGAAGTACACCATATGCGGTAAAACATTACAAAGAAGCCGTACGACTGAACCATATCTGCGACCGACTGGAAGAAAAAACAGGGGTACATAACAAAGAACTGATTCAGGCATATGGCGATAATTCTCTTTTATATGCAGAGCACACCTGGGGTCATTCTGCTACGGTAACCAATCCGTATGATACCATGGTAACAAATCTGGATATGCGAAAAAACAGCTATGCTTCCAAGGCACATGAGGCCGCGGCAATGCGTAAAAATGAGCAGTGCCATAAACTGGGTGATATCCTGCGGTATTACAATCTGTCCGGCAAAGTGAAAGCTGTTTCCACAAGCCATCAAAAGAGAGTATTTCCGGTAGAATTTTACGTAGAAACTTTAAGTCTTTCTGCAGTTAAAGTAACCGATGACAAAACAAAACAGGAGATGGAGGTGCAGCTGTCTGCTCATCCGCGCGGAGTCCTGATAAGTTTTCTGGCAGAATTTGAGCCAATGGAAGAGAAAACGTTCACGTACGAAGAGCAGCCGGCTCCGTCCCAGACCCTGTTCACCAGAACTGCCTGGGTAGGCGCAGAGCGGGTGCGCGATATTGTGAACACGTACGATCCGGAAAGTTACAAACTGCCTTACGGTCTGGAAAACGATTTCTTTCAGATCAAATGGAAAGTCGGAGAGGGTATTACCTCCTTTTACAATAAAAAAGCAGAGGTTGAAATGTGCAAATCCGGTCTGGAAACGTTCTTCACGCCGGTTTATGAACGCACCGAAATACGGAAGGGGGTTTATGCGGAACGCAGTCTGATCGGAAGAAATATCCGCGGACTTCACGCAGAGCAGTATCAGGGTGACCTTACGGATGTGAAAATTCTGGATCACGGACCGGTGTTTACCAAAGTAGAACTGATCTTTACCCTAGAGGGAACGTATCACAGCAGTGTTGTGATCAAAATGTACCGTCATCTTCCGAAAATTGAGTTTTCTTACCGGGTAGCAAAAACATTAAGCGAGGATATCGAAAGCCTGTACCTTCCGTTATCGTTAAATCTTCCGAATGCGGAAGTGATGATCCAGAACGGAGGTGTTACCATGCGCCCTGGTATTGATCAGCTTCCTGGCACCAATATGGAATACTATATTGCGGATGAAGGGCTCGTTTACCGGACAAAAGATCAGACGATTCTGGTTAATACTTTTGACACACCGTTACTTTACATGGGGGAGATGGAATCCCACCCAATCCTTCTGTGCGATAACAAAGAGGAGAATAATAAACGGCCGGTTTACAGCTGGATTATGAATAACACATGGGAAACAAACTTCAAGATGGACCTGTCCGGATTCAGTGAGTTCCGTTATGGAGTGGAGATTGTGGAGCAGGAAACCGCAGAGAAAGATATGGAAAGCCTGTCGGATAATGACAAGGGTGTGGTTACTTTTATTTGCGGATAACTAAAAATATGGAAAAGAAAAAATATATTGTTCTGCTGCTGCAGATTGCAGCAGTCGCTGCAGCCGGGGTGATTGGCGGGGACACGCTGTTTGCCCTGGTAACAGCCCTGATCGGCATTACGTTTAATTTTATGGTGTCCATGAATTTTGCACCGGGATTCCTGATTGGCTTTGTCTATGCGATCTGCAATGGCATTCTGGCATGGCAGACGAAGATATATGCAACTTTTGTATTTATGATTTTTATGCAGGCTCCGATGGCTCTTTACAGCTTTTGGAAATGGAGAGGGAAGAAGAAACAGACGGAAACCATTATGCGGAAGATGAACCGCAGGGAGCTGAGCTTTACGGTTCTTGGAGCGATGATACTGTTTGGAATTATAGCGGCTGTCCTCTCAAAAGTAAATGGAACACTGGATATCAATGTTTTCTTTGATACATTCTTTTTTGTCTGCAGTGCGATTGCCTGTATCGGACTGGCGGCCTGTTATAAAAATGCCTATATTGTTAATCTGGGTTCCGGGATTGGCGGAACAATTTTATGGGTGTTCAAAGCAGTAACAATGGGAACAGGGATATCTGTAGCCGTCTTTTTTCTGGCGGTGGCAATCAATGCGGCTATGGCGATCCGGCAGCAGTACGGAAGATAATAGAAAAGTGAAAGGCAGCGAAAGGGCGACAACAAGACGAAAAAGTCAGACTTTCCGCTGCTTTTTCGTTAAAAATGAAAACAGGCGAAAAAGTACTGCGTTAATATTAAGATGTTATGTGACTTAACACAAGAACACAGATTTTCTGTCTAAAAAATCAAAAGAAACAGAAGAATACTCCTCGATCTATACAAATTAGGACTGGAAAATAAGAATTTTAATATACAAAATAACGAAAAGGCTATTGACAATCTTTCTAAAAGATGTTAACATCTAAACACAAGTTAAGAAACAAATAGAGGGGCTGTTGGTAACATGGCAGAGAGAAAATCAGTATCCATGCAGGACCTGGCAGATAAGCTGGGCATCAGTAAAGTAACAGTTTCCAAGGCGCTGAACGGAAAAGACGGCGTGGGAGAAGAACTGAAAGAAAAGATTTTTGCGCTTGCGAGAGAATCCGGTTATGTCCTTCCGGACTACGGAAAACGGAAGAGCAAAAAAGTCGGTATCATCATGAGTCCGCGGTTCAGCTCCGGAGACGAAGGAAAATTTTATATGGCAATGTACGAGCGGATCATCTACGAGCTGCAGAGAGCATCCTGTTCGAGTATCATGATTTCTCCGACAACAGCAACACTCCCGTCGGACATGAACACGATACAGACCAGAGGGCTGTTCGACGGCCTGATCTTTCTTGGTATTCTCGATAAGGGTGTCCGGGAGCAGATTGCACAGATTGATCTCCCGAAAGTGTATGTGGACATCTACGATCGAACCCACAAATCCGATTCCGTCATCACCGAGAATATTTACAGCTCCTATGAGCTGACCAATTACCTGATCCAGCAGGGCCACACAGACATCGGATTTGTCGGAACCGTAGGAAGTACAACCAGTATTTCCGACCGATATCTCGGATATCTGCGGAGAATGCTGGAGGAGGGAATTTCCCCGAAAAATGAGTGGAGAATCCCGGACCGAAGCGAGGAAGGCATTGCCATTCCGCTTTTGCTACCGGAGAAGCTGCCCACCGCATTTGTCTGTAACTGCGATGCCACCGCATTCAAATTAGTGCAGGCATTAAAAGAGCGTGGAATCTGCGTACCGGAGGATGTTTCCGTGACCGGTTTTGATGATTCCATTTATGCACAACTGTGCAGTCCGTCGCTCACCACGGTTGCGGTTGACACCGACGCGATTGCACGTCTTGCGGCAAAACGTATGATCAAACATATGAATGAACCGCAGAAAAAGAGCGGCGAGGTATACCGCATTCCCGGAAAGATTATTTACCGGGATTCCGTTTGTAAGATAAACGGATCAAGTGATAAGCCCGAGCAATCGGGAGAAGGAGGAAAAAATCTTGAGTAAACCAAGCAAAAAGAAAAAAGGACGCTGGACCAAGAATGACACGGAGCTGACCGTCATGGCGCTGCCGACCACCATCTGGTATATTCTGTTCTGCTTCCTGCCTATGTTCGGTCTGATCATTGCGTTCAAGAATTACAAAATCACCGGCGGAAAGAGTTTCATTTATAACCTGCTCCACAGTGACTGGGCCGGCTTCAAAAACTTTTCGTTCCTGATCAGATCCAACGACCTGTTCGTCATCCTGAGAAACACAATCCTGTATAACCTTGCATTTATCGTTCTTGGTATGGTATTTTCCGTAGGACTGGCTATCATGATCAGCCTGCTGCACAACAAAAGAGCGTCGAAGGTATATCAGACGATGATGTTCTTCCCATATTTCATGTCATGGGTTGTAGCTTCCTACTTCCTGGATGCATTCCTGAACCAGGACAACGGTCTGATCAACAGTATAATGAGAAATGCAGGCAAGGAACCGATTCAGTGGTACATGAGTGCCGGTGTATGGCCATTTATCCTGATCTTCATGTATCTGTGGAAATCTACCGGATACAACATGGTTATCTACCTGTCCAGCATTTCCGGTATTGATACCACACTGTACGAGGCAGCCGTTATGGACGGCGCCAATAAGAGACAGCAGGTATGGCACATTACCCTGCCTTGCTTAAAGAGTGTCATCATCATGATGTTCATCCTGAATGTCGGAAAGGTCTTCTACTCCGACTTCGGACTGTTCTTCCAGCTTTCTCAGGGAGCAAGCGGTTCGATCTTCAAAACGACAGCAACTATCGACACATATGTATACAACGCACTGCAGTCTTCCACTCCGATCGGAATGACTTCTGCGGCAACATTCTTCCAGTCTGTTGCATGCTGCATCACCATCCTTCTTGCCAATGCCATTGTGAAGAAGATTGATGAAGACAGCGCGATTATTTAAGGAGGTACAAAAATGGCAAAAAAGAAAAAAGATCTTGATCTGGCTTCCTCTTCACATTTAAATCAGATCCAGGGATCTACAAATGCAATTTTCAATGTTATTTTTGTGATCCTTGCCCTGGCCTGCATTATCCCGGTGGTATTCATCTTCATGATCTCGATTTCTTCCGAGCATTCGATCAAGATGAATGGCTACCAGTTTATCCCGAGTGCATACTCGCTGGATTCCTACAAATTCCTTCTTCGGGAAGGACAGATGATTGTGACTGCACTTGGCGTTTCCGTTGCGGTAACGGTTATCGGTACGGTAATCGGAGTTGCCCTTACGATGCTGATGGGTTACGTTCTTTCCAGAAGCACCTACAAACTGAACGGATTCTTCACCATGGTCGTTTTTATTCCAATGATCTTCAATGGTGGTATGATTTCTTCTTATGTAGTTAACACACAGTTCCTCAACCTGAAAAACAGTATCTGGGCGCTGATCCTTCCGCTTTGTGTTTCTTCGTTCAACGTTGTTATCTGTAAAACGTTCTTCAAGACCAACATTCCGGAATCCATCATTGAGTCGGCACAGATCGACGGAGCAACCCAGTTCCAGATTTTCGGAAAGATCGCCCTGCCGCTGTCGAAACCGCTGATGGCAACGATCGCCCTGTTCCTCACCTTCGGTTACTGGAACGACTGGTTCCAGTCTTCCCTGTACATCAGCGATACCAAGCTGTATTCCCTGCAGGCTCTGCTGGATCACGTACAGAGAAATATTGAGGTGATGGCAAACAACCCGTCTCTTGGCGTTACCACGGCACAGTACATGAACTCGATGCCAAAAGAGGGCGCCCGTATGGCGATGGCAATCATCATCATCATCCCGATCGCATGCTGCTATCCGTTCTTCCAGAAATACTTCATTTCCGGTCTGACGGTCGGTGCGGTAAAAGGCTGATCGACCATTTACCTTTATGGATCTCATACTGAAGCAAAAGGCTTCGGTTAAGGATAATTTCAACATTCTATATTTTATATCAGGAGGATGCTACAATGAAAAAGAAACAGTTTTTAGCTCTTGCACTTTCTGCTGTTATGGCCGGTGGCATGCTGGCAGGCTGCGGAAGCAGCAACGGAAGCAGCAGCTCTTCAAAGAGTGATGCAAAAGATGAAGTTGTTACACTGAAATGGATTCAGGTTGGTAACGGAATGCCGAAGGATTATGATGAGTGGCTTGCACAGATCAACCCATATCTGGAGGAGAAAATCGGCGTTAATGTAGACATGGAAATCGTTCCGTGGGGTGACTGGGATAACAGAAGAAGCGTTATCACAAACTCCGGCGAGTATTTCGATATCCTGTTCACCGACCAGAACCGTTACTCTTCTGAGGTGAACACCGGCGCACTGATGGACATTACAGATCTGCTCAAAGACAACGCTTCCGAGCTGTATGACATGATTCCGGAAGATTACTGGAAAGCAGTAGAAGTAAATGGAAAAATCTACGGCGTACCGACCTACAAAGACAGCTCCCTTTCCGAGTACTTTGTATGGGATCAGGATATTGCAGACAAATATAACATTGATGTAAATTCTGTAACAGATTTCAATACTCTGTACGATGCTCTGAAGACAGTAAAAGAGGGCGAAGGCGGATCTCCGTACTTCATGTCCAAAAATGGTGCAAACTTCCTGCTGAACCTGAACTACGATGATTTAAGCTCCGGACTTCCGGCAATCGGCGTTAAATACGGCGATGACAGCAAGACCGTTGTCAATCCGCTGGATGACGAAGAAATCCTTTCCAACCTGGATATCGTTCGTAAAATGTATCAGGAGGGCATCATCAACGGAGACGCTCCGACAGCAGATGATTCCAGCAAATACGCAATGTTCTTTGTTGCACAGGGATGGAGCGGCGCTGCAAAAACAACATGGGGTCCGAACAATGGTATCGCCAATTGTTCAGCAGTACAGTATGGCAACACAGTCGTTTCCAACACAACTGTACGTGGTTCCATCAATGGTATTTACTCCGGATGCAAGCACCCGGACAAAGCACTTCAGCTTCTGAACCTGGTAAATACGGATTCCAAAGTACGTGACTGGTTCTACTATGGAGCAGAAGGAAAAGACTTCGAGTACACCGATGACAATAAGGTACACCGCCTGACCACTGACTGGGGTATGGCCGGATATACCCAGGGTACTTTCTTCAACGTAACTCAGACAGACGATGTTGACTTCAACCAGTGGGATGAAGTAGAAGAGCTGAACGAGAAAGCAACTCCGTCTGAGATGCTTGGATTCAACCTGGATACCTCCAACATCGAAACAGAGCTTGCAAACTGCCGTGCCGTATATGAGAAATACTATTCTGAGTTATTCACCGGCGCACAGGATCCGAGAGAGCTTGTAAAAACAATCGATGCAGAGCTTGAGACCGCAGGCTGGGAGACCATCCGCGAAGAAGCTCAGAAACAGATTGACGCACAGAAATAAGTCTGATACATTAATTTTATAAGAACTACAACAGGGCATTTTCGATTGCGGAGATGCCCTGTTGTAGAATAACGGGAAATGAGAAAAATTGAGCGAAAGGATGAAAAAAGAATGAAAGAGACCTTACCAAAGTCCATTCAGGAGCTGATTTTAAGCCTGAGAGAAAAACTGAAAGACGAGCCGGAAATCGTTGATATGTTTGAACGATGCTACTCCAATACCCTCGACACAACCGTAAAGAAAATGGAGGACGGCAGCACCTACGTCATCACCGGAGATATCCCGGCCATGTGGCTGCGTGACTCGGTAGCACAGCTGCGCCCGTACCTTGTTCCGGCGCAGAACGACCCGGAGCTGGCTGACCTGATCGCAGGCCTGATCCGCCGCCAGTTTATGTGCATCAACATTGATCCATACGCAAACGCATTCAACGAAGGACCGAACGGCAACTGCTGGGAGAAGGACGAGACCGATATGGGACCGTGGATCTGGGAGAGAAAGTATGAGATCGATTCTCTCTGCTATCCGCTGCAGTTCTCCTATCTGTTCTGGAAGAACACCGGAAGAACGGATCAGTTTGACGAGGTTTTCTGGGAAGGTGTTGACAAAATCCTGACTGTATTTGAGACTGAAATGAACCACGAGGAGAAATCCCCGTACAGCTTCATCCGTAAAAACTGCTCCTACACCGATACGCTTTCCCGCGATGGAAAAGGTGCGCAGGTAAAATCCGGCATCGGCCTGATCTGGTCCGGCTTCCGTCCAAGCGATGATTCCTGCCGTTACGGTTATCTGATTCCGTCCAACATGTTTGCGGTTGTCGTTCTGAATTATCTGAAGGAGATCGCAGATTTCGTCGGCGGAAAAGAGGAGATTGCGAAGAAAGCAGAAGAGATGGCAAAGACCGTAAAACAGGCCATTGAGACTTACGGTACCACCCATATCTGGGGACTTGGCGATGTTTATGCTTACGAGGTAGACGGCTTTGGCCAGTATAATCTGATGGACGATGCCAATGTACCGAGTCTTCTGGCTATGAGCTATCTCGGCTACGAGCCGGAAAGCCAGGAAGTGGCTGACAACACAAGAAAGCTGATCTTAAGCGAGGCAAACCCGTTCTATTATGCAGGAACGAAGCTTTCCGGTATCGGAAGCCCGCACACACCGGTCCGCTACGTATGGCACATCTCCAAAGCCATCGAGGGACTGACCGCACCGACAAAAGAGGAGAAACATCAGATGATCCACGAACTGATGGCAACCGACGGCGGTACAGGACTGATGCACGAGGGTGTTTTCGTAGATGATCCGACCGTTTACACCAGAGAGTGGTTCTCCTGGGCAAACGCAATGTTCTGTGAGCTGGTGATGCAGTATTGCGGATATGAGATTAAGAAATAAAGATGAAAAAATAAAGATGAAAAACACGAAAAGAGGAGGCTGTGCTCAGTGCACGGCCTCCTCTTTTACCTACACCACAGAAAACTGTCTGCGACAGCCTTCACTGAAAGGAGAGACAGCAGTGGGGAGAATACTGCTGTCCCAGGGGAATATGGGATTTTCATCCCGCTTCTTTTCTCTGCCCACGGGGTATTATACACAGTTTTTTGCGATATGTAAAAGATATAATTGATATGAAAGATATAATAAATTGGCATGATGAAGAAATGTAAAAGAATCTGAGCATCAGAAAATCTTAGGAAATCTATAGGGATTTCTTTGGAAAAGAAGAAGCGGAATCCTAAGAATGTTTTGGTAGAATCCTCTTATCAAGTGAAGATGAGAGAGGAAAGAACATGACCTGGAAAAACGAGAAAAAATCAAAAGCATTACTTGTGGTATTCGGCATTTACCTGGCGCTACTTGTCTGGTGCATTTTATTCAAATTCGCTCTGCGCCCGGAAGAAATTCCGCACCTGCGGGGGATTAATCTGATTCCGTATGCGGCGTCGGTTGTGGTGAACGGGAAAGTGCAGATTAGTGAAATTATCGAAAATATGCTGGTCTTTCTGCCGTTCGGCCTCTGCATCTCAGCCTTCTATCCGGACAGCGAAATCCAGAACCGCATTCTCCTTGCATCGGGACTGAGCCTGTTTTTTGAGGTGACGCAGTATATTTTTGCGATCGGCGCGAGTGATATTACGGATGTGATCGATAATACGCTTGGCGCGGTGATCGGAATTCTATTGTATCTGGGGATGAAAAAAATCTGGAAAGAGAAGACGGGAAAGATCATTACCATTCTGGGAGCGGTGCTGGAAGTGCTGTTTCTGGCGTTATTGTTTTTTACGTTTGCGGCGAATAGGATGTTTTAAGATTGGAATTCAGGAAAGGATAGTGTATAATCGAGAAAAGGACAAATTCCGAAAGCAGGTGTGATGGATGGAAAAAGTAATCAGTATAGGAAAACAGAATTTTGCATCCTTAAGGGAAAACCATTATTTCTTTGTGGATAAATCTCACTTCATCAAGGACTGGTGGGAAAACGGGGATGAAATCACCTTGATCACCCGCCCCCGCCGCTTTGGCAAGACACTGAATATGAGCATGCTGGACTGCTTTTTCTCTAATAAATATGCCGTCCGGGGCGATCTGTTTGAAGGACTTGGCGTTTGGGAAGAAGGAAAATATCGGGAACTTCAGGGAACATATCCGGTGATCTTTTTGAGTTTTGCAGCCGTGAAAGCAGATCAGCTTTCGGAAGCGAAAATCCAGATCAAACAGCAGATTGCGAGAGTATATGAAGAAAACCGGTATCTTCTGGATGGGGATCTGCTGAGCGGAAATGAGAAGAAAGCATACAACGAGGTCAATCTGCATATGGGCGATGCGGAGGCCGCAGCGGCACTCAATAATATGAGTATGTATCTGGCGCGGTATTACGGCAGAAGAGTGATTATTCTGTTGGATGAGTACGACACGCCGATGCAGGAAGCGTATGTCCATGGCTACTGGGCGGAATTTACAACGTTTGTGCGGAGTCTGTTTAATGCGACGTTTAAAACGAATCCTTATCTGGAACGTGCGATGATGACCGGAATCACGAGGGTTTCGAAAGAAAGTATTTTTTCTGACTTAAATAATCTGCGTGTGGTGACGACGACATCGGATCTGTATGCGGACTGTTTTGGATTTACCGAAAAGGAAGTTTTTGCATCTCTGGACGAGTTCGGAATGGGAGACAAAAAGGACGTTGTGAAGCAGTGGTATGATGGATTTATCTTTGGCGGACACCGCGATATCTACAATCCATGGTCGATTACCAATTATTTAAAAGAAAAGAAACTGCGCCCGTACTGGGCAGATACGAGTTCGAACGGTCTGGCAGGAAAGCTGATCCGCACCGCCTCGCCGGAAATCAAAGAGTATATGGAAGATCTACTGAACGGACAGGCAGTCACGGTGAACTTTGATGAGCAGATGGTGTTTGAACAGCTGGATTACAATGAAAATGCAATCTGGAGTCTGCTTCTCGCGAGCGGTTATCTGAAAGCGGAAGAGGTGGAGTATCGCGGAATTACTTTGAAGCCGTGGTATCAGCTCCGTATCACCAATCTGGAAACGGTGAGCATGTTTGATGATATGTTCCGCGGATGGTTTGAAGCATCGGAAGCTGGGTACAGCAGCTTTGTGAAAGCACTGATGCAGGGCGATCTGGAAGCGATGAATTATTATATGAATAAAGTGTCACTTGCAACCTTCAGCCATTTTGACGTTGGCGGAGAGAACAGTGAAAGTCTGGAGCCGGAACGATTCTATCATGGCTTCGTCCTGGGACTGATGGCAGAGCGTGCGGAGTGTTATCAGATCCGGTCGAATCGGGAAAGTGGATTTGGACGGTATGATGTGATGATGATTCCGAAGAATAGAGAAAAAGATCCGGCGATTATTATTGAATTTAAAGTCTGCAGCCGGGTAAAAAAGGAGACACTGGAAGATGCGGTGCAGGAGGCTTTAAAACAGATCGTGGATAAAAAATACGACGCAGAACTGGTGGCCCTTGGCGTGCCGCAGGAAAGGATCCGGCATTATGGGTTTGCATTTGCGGGGAAGAATGTATTGATTGGAGCAGAATGAGAGAAACGGGTGATGAAGGTCATCCGTTTCTTTTGGCGTAAAATGGTATTCCTATTGACTCACTATGATATAGATAGTATGATAAATTTAATTTTTAAAATTTATTTTTACGTGAGGATATTTTATCTATGAAACGATTTTCTTCCACTACCTTAAAAACTGCTTTCGTAAAATCCATCCCGATTTTCTGCAGCTACGTTTTCGTCAGCATGGCCTACGGCATGATGATGGCATCCGCCGGCTTTCCCTGGTATGATTCACTGTTGGTAAGTCTGACGGTCTATACGGGCGCGTTCCAGTTCGTTCTGATTACGTTTCTTTCTAGCGGCGCTTCCCTCATCACCATTGCGCTCACTGCACTTCTGATGAACAGCCGCCAGAGTTTTTACAGCATTACCTTCCTGAAGGAATTCAAACAGATGGGGCGCCGCAAGCTGTACATGATTCACACGATGACCGATGAGACATACGCCGTAAACTGTACCTTAGATCTTCCGAAAAAAGAAAAAGAGGACACCATGTTCCTCGTCGCTCTGTTCAGCCGCTGCTATTGGATAGTTGGTTCGGTTCTTGGCGGCATTTTAGGCCAGATCGTTCCATTTGACCTGACGGGCCTTGATTTCTGTATGACAGCCCTGTTTCTCATTATCTTCATTGACCAATGGGAAAAAGCAGAGAAGCACACGCTGTCGCTGTCTCCGCTCTGATCACCTTCGGACTCCGTGCACTCCCGTTTCTTGCATTTTCCGGCAGCCGTAAAATGCCCGCATCACTCGAACGACTCGGCCAGGCACTGCCGTCTGCCATCATGGCGGTACTGATCATTTACTGTATGAAAGATATTCCCACCGGCGGTATCTCTGCCGCAGTACCGAAACTGCTCGCAGCAGCGGTCGTTTTTATCACCTACAAATGGAAACACCAGACCCTCGTCTCCATCCTTCTTGGAACCATTTCGTATATGATGCTTCTGCGTCTCTTTTAAAAAGAAACGGTGCAGTTCTGAATTCATGGCAGAAATTCAGAACTGCACCGTTTTTCTATTCTCTATATGCATTAGAAGGATTGGCAATTATTCGATGACTTCGTACTCTCCGTCGCCCGTCTTTTTGAATAACGGAAGCTTCTGCAGAAATACAATATCTTTTCGATCAGCAGCATCGCCCTCAGCAAGGATCGCTGCTTTTTTTACAACCTCTGCACTGGCATTCGCCATCAGGCATTCCAGTGCGTGCAGGGACTCGCCGGTGGAAATGACATCATCCAGCAGGCAGACACGTTTGCCGCGGATTTTATCTGCGTCTTTTCCATCCAGATAAAGATGCTGCTCACCCGCTGTTGTAATCGAATGAACGGATGCGGAAACCACATCTTTCATGTAGGATTTTGTGCTTTTTCGTGCAACGATAAATTCTTTATGGCCCAGCTCTTTGCTTACTTCATACGCTAGGGCAATACCTTTCGCTTCTGCGGTGACAATGGCATCGACTTCTCCGATTTTTGCGACCAGCTCCGGCGCACATGCACTTACCAGCTCGGTGTCACCAAGGACAACAAAGCTTGCAAACGCCATCTCCTCACTGATCGGGATAAATGGAAGTGTTCTTTTCACTCCGCAGAGCTCCATGCTGTATTCTTTCATACGATTTTCCTCTTATGTTACTGAATTTATAATCCAAGCAGTTTTGCAGCAACACCGGCCAGCATTCCGAGGAACGGGTTTGTTACTGCAGTGACAACCATTGTGGTTCCGCCGACGGCTGCATTGACAGCGAAGGCAGACGGCGCATCCAGTACAACGGTTTTGAAGATACCGAGTACAAACAGGAAACCTGCGATCGAAGAAGACGGAACAAATTTTCCGATTTTCGGAAGCAGTTTCAGAAGCAGAATTACACCGATCACAACCATCATGATGACACCAGCCCATACAGCGTGCGGTGCATTGGCAGTTGCGGAAATGATTGCCTCAACCGGGGCTCCTCCGAAAAAGGAAGAAAACATATCGGCCAGGGAAGAAATCACGGTCAGGTTATCGACGTTGTAATTTCCACCGGTTGCCATTCCTGCGGTAATTCCGCCGAAGGAAATGTTGGAACCAATGTTCAGGCAGACCATACCGAGTGCGCCGAGAATTACGTTGGCATTGATTGTAAATTTCTGGCGGACAAATTTATCATCCTCTACGACAATGCTGGATTTCTCTTTGTTGAAAAATGCATTGGCAATGCAGGATGCTACAACGGAAATGACGATGGTATAAACCAGGGTATTGGCACTGGCTTTGGTAAAGTAATAGGTGATCAGTGCTGCGGCCAGGGAAACACCGCCGGAAATGGCATCACTCTTGATCATATCGATCGCGGCCTTTACCAGAATGATACCGACACCGGCCATCATTCCATAGGCAACATCCTCACCTACAAAGTTTACGATTTTTGTCAGCAGTCCAAACACTCCGATCAGAGCCATAATCACACCGCCGATAAAAATCATCGTACAGCGTTCCGAACGGTCTTTTCCAGCCGTTCCGGCGTAAGTGATCGTCTCCGCCTGGAAGGAAATTGGTGCGACACTCTGCGTAATCGTATTGCCCACCGCACCAATAAAGAATGCCAGCGCCGTCGGAACCGATGCAAATCCAAACGTCAGAGCAAGAAGACCCTGCGGCAGACCATTCAGCACAACGCCGATGATTGCCAGAAGATCTGTTAAAATGGCTTTCATACTAAATACTCCTCCTCACTATGAAATATGTCGTTTTGAAGCAAAGAAAAGTGTAGCACCAAAACCGGTCAAAGTAAACCAGATCAGTCATGAAAGGTTTTTGTCAGTGATAATAAGTCAATCTTATATACAAAATATTATTATTTCTGTGTGCTAATAAATCAAGAGGATTTTTAAATGTCTGCATAACCAATAATCAATAGTTACAAAACTGGGTGCCATTATTTGGAATTGTGCATATAGAAGCGAAGAAAAAGATTTGCTATACTAAATCTGTATGAGGGTTTTTATCACAGTTATAAGAAATGGAAAGGGGATTTTTACTTATGGCAATTACAGAGACAAAAACAAAATATGGACAGATTCATGGTGTGCAAAAAGACGGCTACACGGTATTCCGCGGCGTTCCGTACGCAAAGCCGCCGGTAGGCGAAAAACGATTCTGCCCGCCGGAAGAGCCGGCGTGCTGGGAGGGCGTTTATAAGGCGGATCATTACGGATGCGTCTGCCCGCAGACCGAGCATGAGCCGGACTCCTTCTATGGAAAAGAGTTTTATCTCGACCCGGAATTCGGCATGAAGCAGAGTGAGGACTGTCTGTACTTAAATATCTGGACACCGGCAAATACAGTGGATGAAAAACTGCCGGTTGCTTTCTGGATTCACGGCGGCGCGTTTATGCACGGCTTCAGCCACGAATCCGAATTTGATGGATCTGCTTACTGCGAACGCGGCGTGATTCTCGTTACGATCAATTACCGTCTCGGTGCTTTCGGATTTCTGGCACATCCGTGGCTGTCCGAGGAGAGCGGTGTCGGAAGAAGCGGAAACTACGCGATTCTCGACCAGATCGCAGCACTGAAATGGGTAAAAGAAAATATCGCAGCATTCGGCGGCGACCCGGAAAATATCACCGTATTCGGCCAGTCCGCGGGATGCATGAGCGTACAGACACTCGTCAGTTCTCCGCTGACTGAAAACTGGATCAGCAAAGCCATTTTCCAGAGCGCCGGCGGCTACGACACCGGACTGAACCGCGATATGCCGCTTTCCGAGGCAGAAACCATCGGCCAGGAATTTATAGAGCTTAGCGGAGCAAAATCGCTGGAAGAACTGCGTGCGATTCCGGCTGAGAAAATTGTGGAGCTGCAGGAGGAGTTTGGCCGCGTAAATCCATCGAGAATGCTGAGCTTCGTACCGAACATCGACAATCATCTGCTGACCTGCGGCTATAACGATGCCGTAACCGAAGGAAAAATCAAGGACATCCCATATATGCTCGGATCAACCGCAGACGACATCGGCGTGTTCCCGGAGATGAAAGAAAAAGGCGAGCACGGCGGCATCTATAAGGGATGCATCAACTGGAGCATTGCGCTGGAAAAACTCGGAAGAAAACCGGCTTACGTTTACTACTTCACCCGTGCCCTGTTAGGTGACGACGCCGGAGCGTTCCATTCCTCCGAACTCTGGTACATGTTCGGAACCCTGGGCCGAAGCTGGCGCCCGAAAACCGAAGGCGACTATGCCCTCAGCAAAGAAATGATGGACGACTGGACCAATTTCATGAAAACCGGAAACCCGAACGCAGAGGGAAAAGACGACTGGAAACCATGCACAAAGGACGACCCGTATGTGCAGGTGCTGGATGTGAGAAAATAAGCAGAAGGAAATAAAAATGGCAATCGAATATAAAAGACTTACCCAAAAGGAACTGGATTTTTTCATTCAGATGAGAATCCATCAGCTTCGCGAAGAGGGGGCAAAAGAAGAAATTGATTTAGCACCTGCGTTAAAAGATTACTATGAACGTCATATGGCGGATGGTACTTTTGTATCTTGGATTGCTGTTGACGGAGAGAGCATCATCGCAACAAGTGGAATGTCATTTGTAGAAAAACCTCCATACTTTGGATGCCCGAGCGGCAGAATTGGATTACTGTCCAGTATGTTTACAGATCCGGCGTATCGAAGAAGAGGTATTGCAAAAGAATTGCTGTCCCGTGTGATAGAAGATGCAAAAGAATATGGATGCGGAACAATACAGATTACGGCATCGGATATGGGCGTTAAGTTGTATACAGATTTTGGATTTGTGCACAATGGGAATTTTATGCAGTATAAATTGTAATGCCCCTCAGAAAGAGGAAAAATTAGAATAAAGAAAGAGCAGCATTTTACCGGCGTGTGAAAGGTAAAAATGCTGCTCTTTTTGCGTGGCAGAATCAGTCGTCCAGATCGTTGCGCTCGCGGAAGATCTGATAAATGGTGTCGATCAGTTCATCGTCATCGAGGCCTTCGAACTCGGCTTCGTTGACATCGAGATTCTCGGAAATGATGCGCAGAATGTGTACCGGTTCGTCATCGCCGCCGTCGGCCGGATAGAGAACGGCGTACTCATCCTCCTTGTATTCTACGATATCCAGAAGCTCAAAACGGACAGAATTTCCGTCCTGATCGGTAAGGACAATAAGATTGGAATCCATAATTGCAATATACTCCTTTATGTGTTATTTTTGCCGCTCAAAAACATGCAAATATAAATTTATTGCAACTGTTCAGAGTCAGCCTCCAAAATGCTACGCATTTCGTCGGTGTGGCGTATCCGTCAAATAAAATTTCAAAAACAGTTTTAAAAATGCAAGCATTTTATACCTGTTTTTTGAAATTTTATTTGGCTCTGAACAGTTACAATTTATTATACTATGAGCAGTTGGGTTTGAAAAGAAAAAAGTGTCTGGTGCGATACGCTTGATATTTTGCGCTGATACGGTATAATGACAACAGAGTAAAAACGGACGGCTGTGGCCGTGCCAGGAAAAATGGGGGAAAGGAAGAACTTATGAATTATCAGGTATTAGATGTCAAAGTAAAGGATACAGAAGAAATCGGAAAATTATACACGTATTTTCTGGACAATTCACAGGAAATTGATCCGAACCGTGTGCGTCCGGTCATCGTGATCTGCCCGGGCGGCGGATATGGAATGGTCTCCGACCGCGAAGCAGAGCCGATTGCGATGAGGTTTTTAGGAGCAGGTTATCATGCCGTTATTCTGCGCTACAGCGTTGCACCGGCAGCTCATTACCCGACCGCACTTCGCCAGCTTGCCTGGACTGTTGCGTATCTGCGGGAGCATGCGGCAGAATATCACATTGATCCGAACAAAGTAGTAGTAGCCGGATTTTCCGCAGGTGGCCATCTGGCGGCATCGTACGGTGTATTCTGGAAAAAGAAAACATTTCTTGCAGAAGAGCTTGAAGTAGACGCGAAGCAGCTTCGCCCGAACGGACTGTTGTTATCCTATCCGGTAATCACATCCGGTCCGAAGGCACACCGCGATTCCTTTAAAAATCTGCTGGGCGATCAGTATGATAACCTTGTAGATGAAATGTCTCTGGAAAATCAGGTCACTCTCGATACACCGAAAACGTTTCTGTGGCATACCGCGCCGGACGACTGTGTGCCGGTAGAAAACTCCATTCTGTTCTTTACAGCACTGCATGCACTGGAGATTCCGGTAGAAATGCATATTTATCCGGTCGGCGGCCATGGCCTTGGGCTTGCAAACGAAGAGACACAGAGCTATGAGTATCAAAATGCCGTGCGCGAAGAGTGCCAGAGCTGGATTTCTCTTGCGATTGACTGGATGCGGCATTTATAAAAAACGGAATTTTAAAGGCTGCCGGAATGAGAAAAAAATCCGGCATGAGATCAACAGGATGACAGCAGGCGAAAGGATAATATAGCATGAAGGTATTGATTGTAGTAGATATGCAGAATGATTTTATTGACGGAAGTCTTGGCACAAAAGAAGCGGTTGAAATTGTGAACCGTGTTGCAGAGGTGATGGATTCGTTTGACGGAGCCGTCATCTGCACCAGAGATACACATTTTGCAGACTATCTGAACACTTCCGAGGGCAGAAAACTTCCGGTAGAGCATTGTATCGAAGGAACGAAGGGTCATGCACTGCAGGATACAATTCAGAAAATGGCGGAGAAAAAACAGGCCGTGGTGACGAATAAAATCACCTTCGGTGCAAAAAATCTGCCGGAGGAGATCGAAAAACTGGCAGGCGGCGTGCCGGAATCCATTGAACTCGTGGGACTCTGCACCGACATCTGCGTGATTTCCAATGCCATGCTGCTGAAAGCATTTTATCCGGAAGTGCCGATTTCGGTCGATGCATCCGCGTGCGCGGGCGTAACGCCGCAGAGTCATAAAAATGCATTGGAAGCTATGAAAATGTGCCAGATTGACATTGTAAACGAATAGACGGAAAAGAGGAAAAATTATGAGCACAACAAGATTATTTGATCAGGATGCGTACCTGGGTGAATTTGAGGCAACCGTAGAACGGAGCGTCTGCGAGGGCGGCATGTACCGCGTGCTGCTGGATCAGACCGCATTTTTCCCGGAGGGCGGCGGCCAGCCGGCAGATGAGGGAACACTGGATGGAATTTTTGTAACGGATGTACAGGAAATCGACGGCGAAATCTGGCATACCGTGGAAGCACCGCTCGAGCCGGGCAAAACGGTAGTTGGAAAACTTGACTTTGAAAAACGTTTTTCCAATATGCAGAATCACTGCGGAGAGCATATCGTGTCAGGTATCGTGCATCGGATTTACGGTTTCAACAACGTTGGATTCCATATGGGAAGTGATGTCATTACCGTTGATTTTGACGGCGTTCTGACCGAGGAGCAGCTCTACGATGTGGAGCAGGAGGCAAACGAAGCCGTGCTTCGAAATGTTCCGGTTACGATCAGTTATCCGTCAAAGGAAGAGCTGGAAACCATGGATTACCGGAGCAAAAAAGAGATCGAGGGCCAGGTGCGGATTGTGACGATCGAAGGCTGCGACAGATGTGCGTGCTGCGGAACCCACGTTGCAAAAACAGGGGAAATCCGTCTGATCAAAATCTTAAGTGCCCAGAAATACAAAGGCGGCGTCCGCGTGACCATGCTTTCCGGTGAAAAAGCGTATGCGGATTACTGCTTAAAACACATCAATACCCTCGGCATTGCACGTTTACTTTCTGTAAAACCGGAAGAAGCTGGGGATGCTGTCGTACGGCTGAAACAGAAAAATATTGAGATGAAAAAAGAAATCAAACAGCTCAAAAAAGAACTGTATGCACTGCAGGGAGCACCGGAGAGAAAATAATGGCAAAAGAAAAAGAAATCAAAACAAATGCAATGCGGATTCTGGACCGCCAGAAAATCAAATACGAAGTTCTTCAATATGAATGCGATGAATTTATCGACGGGCTTCACACAGCAGAGAAAACCGGCGCGCCGGTCGAGCAGTCGTTTAAAACGCTTGTGGCACAGGGAAAAAGCAAGCAGTATTATGTGCTGGTGCTTCCGATCGCAGAGGAAGTGGATCTGAAAAAAGCGGCGAAAGCGGTGGGGGAGAAATCCATCGAGATGATCCATGTCAAAGATATCACTGCAGTCAGCGGATACGTCCGCGGCGGATGCAGCCCGATCGGAATGAAAAAACAGTATCCGACCGTGATTCAGGAATGTGCGGCACAATTTGATAAAGTTTACGTGAGCGGGGGAAGAATCGGAACCACGCTGTGCATGGCGCCGGAGGATCTGAAGAAGGTCAGCAGAGCGGAGTATGCGGATTTTATTCAGTAAAAACAGAAAAAACTGTATGGAAGCAGACCAGAACGAAGAAAAAAGTTCTGGTCTGTTTCTTTTTGCTGTGATGCGGCTGGAAAATTTCTTTCAAAAAAGGATCATAAAATAATAGCCAAAAAGCAGCGGCGAAATTGCGATACGATTCTACGAATCCGCGAAAAACGGAAAACCTTTCACACGATTTTTCTTTTTGGTGTGAGAAATTTTCATCCCGTTTTTGGAGGCAATTCACAAACCGGAAAAAATTGCCGAAAACCGCTGGACAAATCGAAAAGAGGCAACTATAATGACCTCACAATCAAGTTGACCCAAACGAAACGGGAGGTGAGAGACAAAATGTCTTTGCAGCACTGTCTGGTACTGACAGTTGCGACAGGGGCGGTATGGATGGATTTAAGAACACGCAGAATTGCAAATGAATGGATTATCACCGCATGGATCGCCGGGCTGGTTACACAGCTCATCCGCTATGGCGCCGCGGGAGTGGGTATTTTTCTTTTTGGGATGCTTTTCCCGATACTCGCACTTTACATTCTGTTCTATTTTCATATGCTGGGCGCGGGAGATATCAAACTCCTATCCGCTGTTGGAGGCTTTCTCGGTGTGCCAGCGATCCTGAAATGTATGATTGTGTCGTTCCTGTCTGGAGCGGTCTTATCTATCGGAATTATTCTCGTCTGCGGAAATTTACCGCAGCGTCTTACCAAATTTTTCAATTATTTCCAAACTTATTTTACCAAAAGAAAATACCAGAAAAAAACAGAGCCGGTTCCCTATTACGATGGGAAGTGGGGCATGGAGTGCATCCATTTTTCCGTTCCCGTGCTGATGGGAGTGCTGCTCTGGATTGGGGGATTTTATTGAATACTGCAAAGAAAAAGAGTGTTTTTGCAGTCTGTGACACGGAAATGGAATATGCACGCAATTTTATGGAATATCTGAACCAGAAGAGAAATATTCCGTTCGAAGTGCATGCGTTTTCCAGTGCGGAGATGTTCCTGGAGTTCGCAAAGAATAACGAAACAGAGATTCTTCTGATTTCGGATAAAGCGATGAAAGAAGAGATCCGCCGGTATCCGATCCGTCAGATTATCATTCTGTCTGAGGGCGTACACAGTCCGGTGCTGGATCAGTATCCGGCGGTCTACAAATACCAGTCATCGGAAAAGGTGATCCGCGAGGTTATGGCGTGCTACGGCGTAGAAAATGGTGTCGATACATCGCCTGCACTGCTGCCGAAAAAGGAAATGCGTATTATCGGCATTTATTCGCCGGTCGGACGGACGCAGAAGACCTCGTTTGCCCTGACGATGGGGCAGATTCTGGCGAAGGAGCGGGCAGTGCTGTATCTCAATATGGAAAGCTATTCCGGATTTGAACGGCTGCTGGAATGCAGCTACGACAGGGGGATGAGCGATATTCTGTATTATGCGAGACAGGAAAATCAGGGCATCATCTACAAACTGGGCGGAATGGTCCAGTCGATGCAGAACCTGGATTATCTGCCGCCCGCCGCATCGCCGATGGACATTCAGACTGCAAAATATGAAGAATGGAAATGGCTGTTTCAGGAGATTGAGAAGAACAGCAGTTATGAAGTGCTGATTCTCGACCTCGGGGATGGCGTGGCGGATTTGTATCAGATCCTGGATTTTTGCAATGAAATTTACGTTCCGATAAGGAATGATGTGATTTCTGCGGCAAAAATGGAGCAGTTTGAAAATTTGCTGCGCCGGTGGGACTGCCAGTCGGTGCTGGACAAGATGCGGAAAATCCACGTTCCGTTCCACACGGCAAACCGGACGGGAAAAGCCTACTTTGAGGAGCTTGTCTGGAGCGAGCTGGGCGACTATGTGCGTCAGATTCTGCGGGACGGCAGAAGAGGAGAAGAAACATGACAATGCCGGAAATTCTGCGGAGAAAACTGATGGAGCGGATCGATATCGCATCCGAACCGGATGACGGAGAGGTTCTCGAAGAGATTGACGGTCTGATTTTAGGGGAAGAAGAAACACGGTATCTTCCAGTGGCACAGAAGGCGGAGCTGCGCAGACAGCTGTTCTACAGTGTGCGGAGGCTCGATGTCCTGCAGGAGCTGCTGGAAGATGCGGGAATTACCGAAATTATGGTAAACGGTTATCAACATATCTTCGTGGAACGGAACGGCAGAATCGAGAGATACGGCAAAAGCTTTACCTCCGCGGAAAAGCTGGAGGATGTGATTCAGCAGATTGTAGGCCGGTGCAACCGCGTGGTGAATGAACAGAATCCGATTGTGGATGCACGGCTGGAAAATGGAGACCGCGTCAACGTTGTCATGAAACCGGTCGCATTAAACGGACCGATTCTGACCATCCGCCGCTTTCCGGAGCAGGCGGTGACGATGGAATTTCTGGTCTCCATCGGGAGTATTACAAAAGAGGCGGCAGAGTTTCTGCAGGCCCTCGTCCGGACCCGCTACAGCATGATGATCGGCGGGGCGACCGGATCTGGCAAAACGACATTTCTGAATGTGCTTTCCGCCTACATTCCAAAGGGCGAGCGCATCATAACCATCGAAGACAATGCAGAGCTGCAGATCCAGGGTGTGGAGAATCTGGTGCGGCTGGAAGCAAAAGAGGCAAATCTGGAATCAGGAACAGAAATTACGATCCGCGATCTGATCCGCGCAGCTTTGCGTATGCGGCCGAACCGCGTAATTATCGGCGAAGTGCGCGGAGCGGAAACGTTTGAATTATTATCCGCACTCAATACCGGGCATGCGGGATCTTTGAGCACGGCACATGCAAACAGCGTGAAAGATATGATCTCCCGTCTGGAAACGATGGTACTGATGGGAGTGCAGCTCCCGTTGGAAGCAATCCGCCGCCAGATTGCATCGGGAATCGAAATTCTCGTGCATTTAGGACGCGGGGAGGATGGAAGCCGTCGGGTGGAGGAGATCGCAGAGATCACAGGGATGGAGGAGGACGAAATCAAAACGGTTTCTTTGTTTCGAAGAGAATATGGGAGAGGCCTGCAAAAGACAGGCGAACTGGTACACAGAGAAAAACTGGAGGGGAAAACAGGATGAGAATACGTGAGGGAAGCCAGGCAAAGACGGGCATGGCAGAGGAGAAGGAGACGAAGGGGATCGATTATCAGACCTGGGAATTTACCGGTCGGGAATATCTCGAAATAGCGGGAATCAGTCTTGGGATTGCCGCCGCTGTGAACCTGCTCTGTTACCGGGCGTGGTGGGCATGCATTGCTGTGGTTCCGGTTGGAATCGTATGTTTTCACACGTATCGGAAAAACCGGATTCAGAGACGGAAAGAGGAGCTGTACGACAGCTTCCGGGATCTGATTGCGTGGATGCACACGGCACTGCGTTCCGGCTATTCCATGGAAAATGCAGTGCTGGAGGCGGCAGGACAGCTGGAACAGTCGCTGGGAAAAGAAAACATTCTGGTACAGGAACTGCGCCGGATGCGTCATAAAATGATGATTTCCGTGCCGGTGGAACAACTGTTTCAGGATCTTGCGGTGCGAAGCCGCATTGACGATATTGCGACGTTTGCAAGTGTACTGGTGATTGCGAAGCGGACAGGAGGAAATGTCTGCGAGATCTTTCAGAATACGTGGGATATTTTCTGTACGAGAATTGACACGATGCGGGAAATCCGTGCGGGCGTTTCTTCCCGGCGGTTCGAGCAGAATATTATGAGTGTTGTGCCGTTTGGAATTCTGGGATATGTACAGCTTTCCTTTCCGGAATTCTTAAGTGTGATGTATGGGAATGTAATCGGGGTTTTCTTCATGAGCGGATGCCTTGCCGTGTATCTGGCAGCATGGGTGCTTGGAAAGAAGATTCTGGACATTGAATTTTAAGAAGCAATTGAAATTTAAAAAGTAAGACTGCGAATCATAACGATTCGTCCGCAAAAAAGGGGAGGAATCAAATGTTGTGGATTTGTCTGACCGCATGGGCGGGGCTGTTCATCTGGTATTTCCGGATGAGAAAAAAGGCGGAAGATCACAAATTGGTGAGACGGATTTTCTGCCTTGCAGCGACAGGGTTTATAGCGGGCACTGCACTCTGCCTTCCGATCGGAGTGCGAAAAGTTTCAGGAGATGAAAAAGCGGAACTTCAACTGGAACGGGGTGCCTTAGGCAGCCAACCGACAGAGGAAAAACTTGAGGTTTCTGTTGGAAATCAGAAACCGGAAAGAATTACACTGTCTGTACCTGCAAGAGCTTACAGCGCAGAAGAGATAGAAGAGGCGTTCAGTGCGGCGATAGAGGCGCTGGATGAAATCATCTTAGGTGAGAATCTGTCTTTTCATACGGTAAACAGAAACATGGATCTGGTTACGGAAATACCGGGAAGCCCGGTGGCGCTTAGCTGGGAAACAGACAGGCCGTTGTTGATTGACAGCCGGGGTTTGCTGTCAGACGAGATTCCCGAAGAAGGAGTGGAGGTTACGCTGAAAGCGGAACTGGAACTTCAGGGGGAAACAACAGAATATATACGGAAGGTTCAGGTCTATCCACCGGAGATAAAAGGGCGGGATGCGGTTCTTAGGGCACTGAAAAAAGCAGTGGAAAAAGAAAACGAAGCGCATCCCGAAGAAACAGCCTATTATCTGCCGGAGACACTGAACGGAGAAACTGTAACATGGTCAAAAGTGCCGGATCTGACAGGTCTGGAACTTATGGCACTTGCCGCGGCGGCAGGAGCAGTCTGCTGGGCGGCAAAAGGAAGGGAACAAGAAAAAGAAAGGCAGAAAAGAGAAGAACAGATGCTGCGGGATTATCCCGAAATTGTCAGCAAAATGGTTCTTCTTCTGGGTGCCGGGCTTGGGATGCGGAAAGTACTCGAGCGGATTGCAGTGGATTACCGGAAAAATCTGGCGCTTGGCGGGCAGAAACGTTTTGCCTATGAAGAGATTGTATTTACCTGCCAGGAGATGGAAAACGGTGTTTCCGAGCAGGAAGCGTACCAGCGCATGGGAATGCGTATGGGAACCGGAGCGTATCGTTCCCTTGCTGTTCTGCTGACGCAGAATCTGAAAAAAGGCAGTAAAGGACTGCTGGAATTATTGAAACAGGAATCGCAGGAGGCCTTTGAGGAGAGAAGAAGGCAGGCGAAAACAACAGGAGAAAAGGCATCGACAAAGCTTCTTCTTCCGATGGGCATGATGCTTGCGGTTGTATTGGTCATACTCACGGTTCCGGCATTTTTGTCCTTTTATGCATAGGGGATGTTTTTATCCCCACAACAGCTGGTAAAGAGAGGGAGGTGGGAATTATGAAGCTGATATCGGAGTTCTGGAAAGAGGAAGATGCGGTGGGTGTTGTGGAAGTGATTCTGATTCTCGTTGTGCTGATCGGACTCGTACTAATCTTTAAAAAGCAGCTTGTGAGTCTGGTCAACAGTCTGATGGAGAAGGTCACAAACCAGAGCAACACCGTATAAACGGGAAAATGTCCAATACGGAACTCCAAAGAAAAATTTAGAAGCCGGTACGGACCTATATGTCATTTGCATATCTGTGTCTCGGTATATCCTTTATCCGATCCACGGCATCTAAAGTTCGAAAAAGTAAAAGTAAAGTGGAAGGAGCTGTATTCCATGAGGGAAACGGAAAGACAGAAAAGATGGGCAGCCGGAAGCATAACAGCATATTTGTGTCTCGTTCTGATACTGATGCTTTCACTGATTTCCGGGACAATTGCGTCGGTGCGAAATGCCCATGCACGGGTGATGACGGCCTGCGCAATGGAACAGGGACTGTATTCTCTGTTTGCCGGGTATGACAGAACACTGCTGGGACAGTACGAGCTGTTTTTTTATAACGGCGGGGATAAGAGCGGTGTCTGGAAACCTGAAACCATGAGCAGAAAAGTCGCAGAAACTGCGGGAGAAGTTCTGTCCCCCACTGCATCGGGGATGGGAATTCTATCAGGAAGTTTATCTGGCGGACAGGTTACAGAAGTTTATCTTAGCGGCTATCGTCTTGCGACAGACGAGGAGGGAAGTGCTTTCTCCCGTCAGATCTGTGAGGCAATGAAAGCCAGCCTTGGAACTTATGGAATACAGCAGCTTTCCCAGAAATTAAGAGGAGAACAGGAAACCGTGAAACGTCAGGAGGACGGACAGAGCGGTTACGAGGAAGAGGAGGTTTTAAAACAGTATGAAGAATCCAAACAGCCAGAAGAGGGAACAGAAAAAACAGAAGGTGAAGGAGAATCTGGAAACGGCACGCCTTCGGAACCGGATCAGAAGCAGCCGGTACCGGAAGATTTTGTGAATCCGATTGAGGTCATTCAAAAAGTAATGAAAATGGGAATTTTAGGACTGGTCCTCCCGGAAGGGCAGGCACTGTCGCAGGGGGAAACGGATGTATCGTTTCTTGCATCAAAACGGGAGCTGCAGAGCGGGTTTGGCATGGCAGAGTGTGGAAAAGAACTGAGCTTTGTGGATAAGATGCTTTCGTCCGAATATATTCTGTGGAAATTTCCGTGCTTTACTAGCAAGGAGAAGAAGGAAGGGCTGCAGTGCCAGGTGGAATATGTGCTCTGCGGAAAAAACAGTGACCAGGATAATCTGGCGGGAACCGTGAACCGTCTGATGGCGCTGCGGGAGGCGGCAAATCTGGTGTATCTGGCGAAAGATGCGCAGAAGCAGGGCGAGATGGAAGCAATGGCGGGGGTAATTGCCGCGTCATTTGGAGTTCCGGCGGCGATGCCGGTTGTGAAAATGGCACTTGCCGTGTGCTGGGCATTTGCAGAAAGCATTCTGGATCTGCGGGAACTGCTGGATGGTGGAAAAGTAGCACTGTTCAAAACGGCAGAATCGTGGCAGCTTTCTCTGGAACAGCTTCCGAAACTGCTGGAAACAGGGGATCAGAGCAGAAAAAATGCACCGGGCGGCATGGAGTATTCCGATTATCTGCGGCTGCTTTTGATGCAGAAATCGGGAAAAGCGGTAACGTTTGGAGCGATGGATCTGGTGGAATACAATATGCGGACAGAACAGCAGCAGCCGGTTTTCCGACTGGATTGCTGTGTCGATGAACTGGAAGCCGGTTTTACGGCGGTAATTGGGAAACGAGAGTATGAGATTACGAGAAATTATGGATATGAGATGCAGGGAGCAGCCTGAAAAATGGGATGACTCCGGCAGGGATACAAAAGGGTGTTCTTCTGAACGGCACATTTATTTCTGGAACCTTATCAAAAAACTTATCCACTCTTCCGGGAATTTTTATAAATCCGGATCAGGAGAGCAGCCTTTTGTAAAACGAAAATGGAACAGGGCAAGCCTGACGGTGGAAGCTTCACTGGCACTTCCTGTTTTTCTGATCGCGGTTCTTGTGTTATTAAAAATCGTGGATCTTTACCGGCTGCATGGAATGCTGACGGTATCTCTGCAGGAGTCCGCGCGGTATCTTTCCGTTTGTGCCTACGCGGTGGATGAGACGGGAAAAGAAACGTATGAAATACCAGAAACGGCCGCGTGCATTGCTTATGCAGAAGCAAAGATTCCAAAAGAAATCCGCGAAAATGGAATGGTGACACTGGCAGGAAGCCGTGTGAAAAATGGATGGCTGGAACTGAAAGCGATTTACTGGCCGAAAATGGGAAACCGCCTCGTTCCGGTGCGGAACCGGGGAATTGCAGCGTGTGCGAAAGTGCATCTGTTCTGCGGAAAGACAGAAGAGGAGGCGGATGAAGAAGAGGGCGAAGCAAAACAGATGGTGTGGGTGACTGAGAACGGCAGTGTGTATCATACCGATTCGTCGTGCAGTCATATCAATCTTTCGATCCAGGTTTCCTCACCGGGTGCGCTTGCGTGGAAACGGAATCAGGATGGAGAAAAATATAAGGAATGCGAACAGTGCGTGGGAAATGGCGCTGCGGGTGCGGAAGTTTACTATACGAAATACGGAAACCGGTATCATAACAGTCTTTCCTGCAAAGGGCTGAAACGTAAAGTAAAACTTGTAGCACTGGAACAGACGGATGGACTGCCGCAGTGCTCGAAATGCGCGAAAAAGGCGGCGTAAGAAAGCCGGATATGAGCAGAGCAGGTGTCTTCTTTCCGGGTGAGACCGGAAAGAAGGACGGTAAACAGAAACTCGGGTTTGCGGAAAGGAGGAAAATATAAGTAACTAAATATATTGTCAAATGTGATATAACGTGTTTAAATATGTAAAAGGAGAATCATATTATGAACACATCAAATATCACAAACTACAAGCCGAAAGATTTTGCTGAACTGTTAGGGATATCTGTTAAAACGTTACAGCGTTGGGACAGAGAAGGAATTTTAAAAGCAAATCGAACTCCGACCGACAGGCGTTATTATACGTATGACCAATATCTTCAATTCAAAGGCATAAATATCGAAAATGATAAACGTCAGGCAGTTATTTATGCCAGAGTATCTACAAAAAATCAAAAAGACGATTTGCAAAACCAGGTCGCATTTTTGCGACAGTTTTGTAATGCCAGAGGAATCATTGTAGACCAATGTATCGAAGAGTATGGAAGTGGTCTTAATTACAACCGCAAAAAGTGGAATAAATTATTAGATGAAGTAATGGAACAGAAAGTAAAAACGATCATCATAACCCACAAAGACAGATTTATCCGATTCGGTTATGATTGGTTTGAAAAATTCTGTATGAAATTCAATACAACGATCGTGGTGGTAAACAATGAAGAATTATCACCACAGGAAGAACTTGTACAGGACATTGTTTCCATACTTCATGTGTTCTCCTGCAGATTGTATGGACTTCGTAAGTATAAAAAACAAATAGAGAGGGACGAGGAAATTGCTAAAGAGCTTCAAGACGGAAATCCATCCGACAGAAGAGCAGAAAGTCAGGATTCATAAAACAATAGGAACTTGTAGATTTATTTACAATTTCTATCTGGCCCATAACAAGGAACTTTATCAAAATGGCGAAAAATTCATGAGCAGCAGTAAATTCAGAGTCTGGCTGAATCATGAATATCTTCCACAATATCCAGAATATTTATGGATTAAGGAAGCATACTCAAAAGCAGTGACCCAGGCGGTAAATCATGGACAAACTGCATTTAAAAAATTCTTCGATCATGAAAGTGCTTTTCCGAAGTTCAAAAAGAAAGGCAGATCTGATGTGAAGATGTATTTCGTAAAGAATAATCCGAAAGATTGTCGCTGCGAGAGACACAGAGTTAACATCCCGTCGCTTGGATGGGTTCGCATCAAAGAAAAAGGATACATTCCTACGACGAAAGAAGGATATACCATAAAAAGCGGGCATGTTTCCATGAAAGCGGGCAGATATTATGTTTCGGCTCTTATAGAAATTCCTGACAACAAAACTGCTGATCCTTCTAACGAAGGAATCGGCATCGACCTGGGGCTAAAGGATTTTGCCATTGTTTCAAATGGTAAGACCTATAAGAATATCAACAAATCAGCAAGATTAAAGAAATTAGAAAAACGACTCGTTCGGGAACAGAGATGTCTCTCCCGAAAGTATGAAAATCTAAAGAAAGGAGAGTCCACTCAAAGAGCGAATATACAAAAACAAAAACTTAAGGTACAAAAACTTCATCATAAAATAGACAATATCCGTACGGATTACATCAATAAGACAATCGCAGAGATCGTAAAAACCAAACCATCTTATATAACGATTGAAGACTTAAATGTATCGGGGATGATGAAGAACAAACATCTTTCAAGAGCAGTTGCTTCGCAGAAGTTTTACGAATTCAGAATAAAACTGAAGGCGAAAAGCAAAGAAAATGGCATTGAACTTCGGGTTGCAGACAGATGGTATCCATCATCAAAAATCTG
>NZ_JAQEGR010000020.1:0-53599 GCF_027667425.1 Fusicatenibacter saccharivorans | reverse complement strand
GGCATATCTTTTTCGGGAGGACGAGTTATTTACCATATACTCTTGTTCTGCAAGACAGAACAAAAATGAACCATAAAAAGAGCAATGGTGGAGGAGAATGTTATGAAAAAGGAAAAGTATGCGTATTCATCACTGAAAAGCCGTATTCAGGCTGAGTGGAAGATCTATGTTCTGGCATTTGTGTTCATTCTGATCGCAGATTCCATCGGACAGGTCAAGATCCCGCTGGGACCGGGAAACTTTATTTTGTTCCCGATTTTTTATGCATTGATTCTTGGTGTGCTGTCCGGTCCGCAGGTGACTAAAATCGTAAAATCGAAGGAAGTAAAAGCAGCATCAAAACTCGTTATTGTGGCAATCTGTCCGTTTATTGCAAAGCTTGGCATCAATGCGGGAGCCAGCATTGAAACGGTCATTTCTGCTGGTCCTGCACTTCTGTTACAGGAGTTCGGAAACCTTGGAACTATTCTTCTTGCAATGCCGCTGGCACTTCTGCTCGGCTTAAAGCGGGAAGCGATCGGAGCCACTCATTCGATCAACCGTGAAACAAACCTTGCTCTTATCACCGATATGTTCGGACCGGATTCCCCGGAAGCGCGTGGCAGCCTTTCCATTTACGTGGTCGGCGGTATGGTCGGCACCATCTATTTTGGATTTATGGTTTCCGTAATCGCAATGTTGAATATTTTCCATCCGTATGCTCTCGGTATGGCCTCCGGCGTTGGAGCCGGCATCATGATGGCGAGCGCCACCGCTTCACTGACCGAGATTTATCCGACGATGGCGAACCAGATCTCTGCACTTGCCAGCGCCAGTGAAACGATTTCCGGTATCGACGGAATTTACATGGCTATTTTTGTCGGTATTCCGCTCTGCAACTTCCTGTATCGAAAACTGGAACCGACGCTTGGAAAATTTGCAGACAGAAGAGCAGAAAAACGTGCCGCAAAAAAGAAAGGGGAAGCATAAGCGATGAGATATATTGAATGGGGATTCTTATTTTTACTGTCCGGTCTTGGAATCGGACTTGCCAATCTGGTTGGATTTCAGGTAAACTTTCTGGATTCTCTTCCGGGGATTCTGATTCTGCTGGCGATTTCTTGTGTCGGTGTTGTGGTAAGCAAACTGATTCCGCTGAAGCTTCCGATTGTAGCATACGTTTCCATTCTCGGCCTGCTTGCTGCATCTCCAATTTCACCGGCAAGACAGTTTGTGATCGACGCAGTCGGCAAAATTAACTTTACAGCTCCGCTTACCATGGTAGGTGCGTATGCCGGAATTTCCATCGGCGACCAGGTAAAAACCTTCGCAAAACAGGGATGGAAAATGATTCTGATCGGCGTCTTTGTTATGACAGGAACCTTTATCGGTTCCGCTGTGATTGCACAGGTTGTCATGATGCTGACAGGAACGATTTAAACACTACGCAAGAGAAACAGAGCCCGGCTCTTCCCAGACAGAAAATGGGATGAGGCAGGCTCCTGCTGTTATAGAAAAAGAAAGGAAACCAGTTATGGGAAAACTGATCGTAACGAATACCTCTGTGCTTCTGCACGATATGACAATCGCCAGAGGGCAGATCGTCGAAACAGAGAACGGGATCATTTCTGCCATCCGTCCGTATCAGGAAGGAGAAGAAATAACGCTCTCCGGAAATAAGGAAACTGAGCTTCTTGACGGAAGCAGAAAGCTTCTGATGCCCGGTCTTTGCGACAGCCACATGCACACGGGGCAGCAGCTTTTAAAGGGACAGATTCTCGACGCGCTTCCGATGATCTGGACGCGCATTATGCTGCCGTTTGAGAGTACCCTGACGCCGGAAAAGATGGAACTTAGTGCCGAACTTGCGGCATTGGAGATGATCAAATCCGGAACGACGTCGTTTGTGGACGCAGGAAGCTACTTTATGGAGAGCGCAGCAGATGTCTATCTGCAGTCCGGGCTGCGTGGCCTGTTATCTGCATCTACCATGGATGATGCGTCACTGCCGGATGTTATCCGCCATACCGCCGATCAGAATGTGGCGCAGACAGATGCGCTGTATGACGCGTACCATGGAAAAGGGAACTTAAAAGTCGCCTATTCTCTTCGGTCTTTGATCAGCTGTACAGAAGAGCTGATTTTAAAGGCAGCCGGTCATGCGAAAGAGCGTGGCGCCCTGCTGCAGGCGCATATGAACGAATATCCGAACGAGATCAATTTCTTTCTGCAGCGTTTTGGAGTGCGGCCAATCGAGTACCTGGAAAAGCTTGGTGTGCTGGATGAGCGTTTTCTGGCGGCGCACTGCATTCTGCTCTCGGAAAATGAGAAGGATCTGCTGAAGAAGTATGAGGTAAAAACATGCCACTGCCCGTTCAGCAACTGTGGAAAAGGAGTACCGGATACGCCGGCTCTTTTGCAGCGCGGCATCACCGTCGGCCTTGGAACGGATGGCGCGGCGCATGGAGGACTCAGTCTCTGGAATGAGATGAAAATTTTCCGTTCCGTGATGAACGTCGGACGCGGTGTCGGTATCAGCGAGGCGGCAGTCATGCCGGCAGCGAAAATCCTCCGCATGGCGACACAGGGCGGATATGACTATCTGCATGAAAACGGCGGAAGTATCGCTGTTGGAAAAGAGGCGGACTTTATCACGATTTCGCTTCGCCAGCCGCATCTGTATCCGACCGGAAATCTTGTCAATACACTGCTCGAGTGCGTGACAGCAGCGGATGTCTGCGACAATGTAGTACATGGGAAGACTTTGATGAAAGACCGTGCCGTGCAGACTCTTGATGAAGCACGGATTCTTGCTAAGGCAGAGCGGTATTTTGAACAAGCTGAAAAAATTACACCATAAGGAGAATCTATAGTTATGTTAAATCTGATTCTGATGATCCTTCTGAATTTCGTGGTCGGCGGTTGTATCGGCCTGACGGGAATCGCAGGATTTCTGCTTCCGATGTTCTACGCCGGATTTCTGGATATGCCGTCCTACGCGTCCCTGGCACTCAGCTTTGCGGCATTTCTGATTTCCGGCATTCTGGGATCGGTAAATTATTATAAGAGCGGGAACCTTGACCTGAAAACGGCAGGTGTGCTTTCGGCCGGAAGTTTTGTCGGCGCGCTTGCCGGTGTCAAGATCAACCTTCTGATTCCGGCGGACACGATGAAAATAATTCTATATCTCGTTGTTCTGCTCTCCGGAATTTCCATCCTGCTTCGGAAAGACAAGCCGGGAAATACAGAGAAAAAAGCAGTCCAGAGCGTTCCGTTTTTCCTGGTACTTGGTGCTGTAACCGGTGCTGTCTGTGCCGCCTCCGGTGCAGGCGGGCCGGTGCTTGTAATGCCGATTCTGACACTGCTCGGTATTCCGGCGCACACCGCGGTCGGTATTTCCTTGTTTGATTCGATTTTCATCGCCGTACCGTCTGCGGCAGGCTATCTGATCGCGGCCGCCGGAAACAAAGAAGTCTTTTTGCTTTTACCGGTACTTCTGGTCGCACATGGCATCGGTGTCTTTGCCGGAAGCAAAAATGCAACGAAAATCAACCAGACGCTGCTGAAACGGATCGTGGCTGTGGCTTCGATTGCGATCGCGTGCATCAAACTCTTTCTCTGATTGAAAAACTAGAGTGTGTTTGAAAAACCATTTCCGCAGCCTGCACGCCCCAATTTGCGGTATATTTTGCCCTCATTCAGTCGCCGTAGCCCGCTACGCCTCCTTCATTCAGACAAAATCTCCCACAAATTGGAACATGCAGACTACGAAAAGCCTTTTTCAAACACACTCTAGCGCTTTGCACACAAACTTTAGTTAGAAGCGTATCCCAATTGTTCTTATTGACTAAATATTTCCTCAGGGAATACAATATAGAAAAAGTAAAAAGGAGGGATACCATGCAGGCACTTTCAAAGAAAAAAACCGGTGATATCTGTACCATCAAATGGATGTTTGGAATCCCTGATGTTCTGGATTTCCTCCGAAGCCGTAAAATCAAAGAAGGCAGCACCGTACAGGTCATCCAGAGAATAAACGGTGGATTGATCCTTGGCATGGATGGAAAACGGATTGCAATGTGTGATGCAGCTGCAGACCGGATTCAGGTATGAAAGGAAGAAAAATCAAAATGAGCGGAACCTTGGAAGAGGAGCCGCTCATTTTGATTTTCCAAATACCCACAAAAGAATTTTCGTAGATAAGTGTGCAGACTGCGGAAATGATTTTTAATAAATATGCGCCAGGAAGTTTTCAAACTTTTCTTTACATAGAACCGTTGCGAAACAGCCGCCAGATAGAGTAAAATAGAGCAGATCTTAAGAAAAAGGAAGTTGGAATTTTATGACATTATTAGAACAGATACAAAAAGAAAATGCCGCTGCTTTTACGCACGGCGGAAAATTTCATGCGGATGATGTGTTCTCTGCGGCACTGCTTCTGCATTTTAATCCGCAGCTTACCATCCAGCGCGGAAATCGTGTGCCGGAGGATTTTGACGGGATTGTTTTTGATATTGGGAGAGGAGAATACGACCATCACCAGAAAGACAGCCGGATCCGGGAAAACCAGGTTCCGTACGCGGCGTTTGGCCTTTTATGGGAGGCACTTGGCACAGAAATTTTAAGTCCGGAGATGGCCGCGCGGTTTGACGAGAAGTTTGTACAGCCGCTCGATCTCAATGATAATACAGGAGAAAAGAATGAACTCGCCAGTATGATCGGCATGTTCAATCCGGTATGGGATGATAACAGCGGAAGCGATGCTGCTTTCCTGGAAGCGGTGGCAGTGGCCGGACGGATTTTGGAACATAAATGGGAGCGTTTTCGTGCGGATGAGCGGGCGGAGCAGCAGTTTGCAGCTCTTCTTGCCGAACACAGGAAGCGGATCGCAGCGGAGAAAAAGGCAGGAACAATGGATGAAAAGATTCTGATTCTGTCGGAATTTTTTCCATGTCAGAAACAGCTTTCCGCGACTGAAATTGCATTTCTGATATTCCCATCGAATCGCGGCGGTTACTGCGTGCAGCCGGTTCGAAAAGAAAATTCATTCAATTACAAGTATGATTTTCCGGAAACATGGCTTGGCCTGGAAAAAGAAGCACTGCAGGAAGCGACGGGGCTTTCCGATGTGTCTTTCTGCCACAAAGGAGGATTTCTTCTCACCGCAGAAACGCTTGACGATGCCGTCGCTGCCTGTCGCATCAGCCTTGCGGGAATGCCAAAAGCACCGGTTCTGATCCACATCGGTACCGATGCGATTGATGCGGATGACGCGCTTTTGCGGCAGATGCCGGGCATGGAGCATGCAGTTATTCTTCATAAACCGCTGCCGGAGGCCCCGGAACTGAACATCTGTGGCAGTTATGCCGTGTCATCACTTGAAAAAGCAGAATGGAAGATACGCCTGCGGGAATACCTGTCGGACTTGTTAAAAGAAAAGCCGGAGGCTGTCTGTGTCAGCGGTGATCTCTTTGCGGCCTATCCGGTCATGCACCAGCTCCGCAAGAAACATATTCCGGTTCTGACGGTATCAGAGCAGAATGGAAAACGGCTTCTGATCCGCATTCCGTCCGGTTCCTGAGAATTTACAGAGAATCTCTCTCAATTTCACGCGTTAAACAGAAAAATTCCTCAATATGTGATTTGTTTCTTTGCATCTGCTGTTGTCTGTGATACAATATAGAAAATACGTGAAATTTTTGCACAATGAAAATGAATGATATCATTTTTGGTTTATCTTCAAAAAAAGAGGCCAGACTTTACAGGAACGATACATTTTCGTGATTTCATTCGAACGGCCTCAAAAGCAGAAAATGGCAGGCAGAAATCGACAAACAGCAGAGAGGAGAGCAAAACATATATGATTTCAAAGAAAAAATTTGGCACAACGGTAACAGCGTTCGGCGTGGCAGCCGGAATGCTTCTCGGTTCGGCTGCACCGGCGCATGCAGAGGAGACAGCGAAAACGGTGCAGGAAACGCAGAAAGATCAGGCGGATGCACCGGCCACGCAAAGTGAAACGGAAAACGGAAACACAGAAGAAGCCGTTGTTCCGGCTGTAGAAACACAGGAAACCGAGACACCAGCAGAAGAACCGTCCGTACCATCTCAGGATGAAAATGCCGCTTCCACAGAGGAGCCAAAAGTACCGGAAACGCCAGAACCGACAGAGGATCCGACTCCAACGGAGACACCGGAAGACCCGAATCCAGGCGAGATGCCGGAGCCATCTCCAAGTGAAACCCCGGAACCAACTCCAGGCGAAACTCCAGAACCGTCGGTAACGCCATCCCCAAGTGAAACGCCGACTCCAGCCCCGTCCGAAACCCCGGAACCAACAGAAACACCGGTGCCAACCGAGACGCCTGCACCAGCACCGACAGAAACACCGAAAAATGATGAGACACAGGCGGATGACTGGATTCAGACGATTGATTACGGAAAATATATCAGCTCCATGAAAAAAGATCTCCGCGCAGGTTTCGCACAGGTCGACAAAGCGTACGCCTACGCAAAGGTCGATACCAGATTAAACGTCCGCGAAAGCGGTTCCACCAGCGCACGGATCGTGGGAACACTTCCGGCAAAGGCACTCTGCTTTGTGATCGCCGATGCGGATCAGGAGTGGGTTTATATTGAATCGGGCGACGTCCGCGGTTTTGTCCGTACGGATTATCTGCAGCAGGGAAAAGAGGCGCTGGAATATGTAACCGGCACCGGAGAGGATCAGATGAAACTGGCGGATCAGGTGATCGATCCGTCTGAAAATGAAGCCTTTCCCTATAAAAAAGAAACGGTTTATGAAGTAAAAACCTCAACCGGAAACGGTATTATCACATTTGCAAAACAGTTCGTTGGCAGACCATACGTCTGGGGTGGAAACTCCCTGACGGACGGTATTGACTGCTCTCATTTTGTATGGCAGATTCTGACCCGTTGCGGTGCGTACGACGGTGAATATACGACCTCCGGCGGATGGCGCAGCCTTGGAACGGAGGTTGCAAGCCTGGATGAGGCACGCGCAGGCGATGTTATTTGCTATAATGGCCATGTGGCGCTGTATGACGGAGAAGGAAAAATCGTAGAAGCGCTGAATGAAAACGCCGGTATCACCTGCGACCGCCCGGTGGACTGTGACACGATTCTGACGATCCGTCGTTTTGCAGCCGACGATGAAATCGGCGGAACGAACGCAGAAAAGATCTGGAATTACTTCCTGATGCACGGATTTACAAAAGAAGGAGCCGCCGGTATTATGGGAAATATTGCAAACGAGGCATCCACAGACCTCAATCCGACACTGCTTGAGTATGGCTCTACCAGCCGCACAAGCCTGAGCGGAGAGCAGTACACGAACCTTGTTGACGCCGGAATCATTTCCCGTGACGAAGTGATCCGAAGTTCCCGTTTTGGCCTTTACAGTGGCGGAAGATATGGATATGGTCTCTGTGGTTTTACAGATCCAACGATCAAAGAGTATCTGTGCCGATATACCATTGATCTTGGAAAGAGCCTTGGAAGCCTGTCCGGCCAGCTCGACAGTCTGATGGCCTACCTTTCCGACTACAATCCGAATCTGCTGGACAGACTGAAAAATGCCGAAGATGTTGACACCGCAGCAACTGCCTTCATGCGTGAATACGAAAAATGCGCAAACCAGAGCACACAGCAGAAACTGCGTACAACAGCAGCAGAACAGATCTACAATGTTATGGAATCGTATGATTCGCCGGTAGATGTAGAATAAACGAACAGATGATGAAAACGTGTTAAAGAAAGTCCTCCGCAGCAGAAAGATTCTGTGTGGAGGACTTTCTTACAGTAAAATAATTGAATTTATGTATGATTTTTTACTTCCAGCTTTTCAGTTTGTCCGCTTCCGGAGTCTGCAGCAGAATTTCTTTACAGGTCAAAAGAGAAGGACTCACATAATCACAAAATGGAAAAAGCTCTTTTGTATACGGTGTCAGATCCGGGATCATGCAGGAGATGGCGCCAGCTGCACGCGCGGCCTTCAGACCATTGATGCTGTCTTCGGCTACCATGCATGCAGCAATCGGAACTTTCAGAAGAGACGCTGCTTTTAAGAAAATTTCCGGATCCGGCTTGCTGTTGATTACCTCATCCCCGCAGACTGAAGCATCGATATACTGGTCAATGCCAGACTGTTTCCAGTATCCTTCCGCAACGCGCCGTGTTGTGGAAGTGGCAACCGCAACTTTAATCGAATGTTCCTTCAGCCAGGAAAGAAACTCGTGAAGTCCCGGCTTTTCCGGTACACCATTTCGCTGAATATAATCATTCAGATACGCCGAGCGGATCGCGCGTCCCTCATCGTATGTCACCTTTCCGTGAAACCACTCCTCAAACAGCTTTCTGCTCCGTGGAAGCGCGCTGCCGCGCATCTGTGAGAGATGTTCCTCCGTGAGCGTAAAATTCAGCTCCCGGGCAGCTTTTTGCCAGCCCTCTTTCATTACAATCTCGGTGTCAA
Source organism: Fusicatenibacter saccharivorans (assembly GCF_027667425.1). Taxonomy (NCBI): domain Bacteria; kingdom Bacillati; phylum Bacillota; class Clostridia; order Lachnospirales; family Lachnospiraceae; genus Fusicatenibacter; species Fusicatenibacter saccharivorans. The sequence continues at coordinate 45,129 of NZ_JAQEGR010000020.1, read as the reverse complement.
ACAGGATACCATCCATATCGAATAATACTGCCTTTATCATAAATGCGACCTCCCAGGGAGTAAAAGAAAACAGACGGTTTTCGTTTACTCTGTACTCTGATTTTTTTAAAACTACCTTCAGTATACGAAAAATCCTGAAAAAAGACAAGTGCATGAACTTTACAGAATACTACAAATCTTCCTTTTACGAAGCAAAACTTTCTATGAGGACTGCAAATATTACAGATTGCTGGGTAGCAGTAAACTGTAACATTCGGGCATGACTGGATCCATGCATATTACAATCACACTTGACTTCAAGTAAGCTTAAAGTGCTATTCTGATAAAAAAGGACAAATTAGGAGGAATAACAGAATGGAAAAGTCAACGGTTTATTTTACCGACTTTCGATGTCCTGTGGGAACGAGTCAGCTTGACAAGCTGAAAAAACTCTGTATCGCTGCTGGCGTCAAAGACATTGATATGGAAGGTAAATTTGTTGCAATCAAAATGCATTTTGGCGAACTGGGAAACATGGCGTTTCTTCGTCCGAATTATGCGAAAGTGGTTGCAGATCTCTGTAAAGAGCAGGGAGGTCTTCCGTTCCTGACAGACTGCAATACGTTATATCCGGGCAGCAGAAAAAATGCCCTGGAGCACCTTGACTGCGCAAATCTGAACGGATTCAATACCATTACCACAGGATGCCAGATTATCATCGGAGATGGACTGCGAGGAACCGATGAAATTGAGGTTCCGGTTGTCAACGGAGAATACTGCAAAACAGCATTGATTGGCCATGCGATCATGGACGCAGATATTTTTATCAGTCTGAGCCATTTCAAAGGCCATGAAGCAACGGGCTTTGGCGGTGCACTGAAAAATATCGGTATGGGATGCGGAAGCCGCGCCGGAAAGATGCAGCAGCATGCCAGTGGAAAACCGGCGATCAATACGGATGTCTGTCGTGGCTGCCACCGCTGTGCAAAAGAATGCGGAAGCGATGCAATTTCCTATGTGGATAAAAAAGCAGTCATTGACTATGACAAATGCAAAGGATGCGGCCGCTGCATCGGTGCCTGCAGTTTTGATGCGGTTTATAATCCAAACAGCAGTGCAAACGAGCTTCTCGACCGGAAAATGGCTGAGTATGCACAGGCTGTCTGTCATGGACGTCCGTGTTTCCATATCTCTCTGGTACAGGATATCAGCCCGAACTGTGACTGCCATGGGGAGAACGATGCTCCGATCCTGCCGGATATCGGAATGTTTGCAAGCTTCGACCCGGTTGCCATTGACCAGGCGTGTGCCGATGCCTGCCTGAAGGCAACTCCGATCGAAAACAGTCAGCTTGGCGAGCATCTTGCAGAGCCGGGATGGCATTGCCACCACGATCATTTCAAGGATTCCAATCCGAATATTGAATGGCAGGCAACCCTTGACCAGGCAGAGAAAATTGGTCTTGGTACGAGACAGTATGAACTGAAACGTATCAAATAATAATACAAAAAAATGCTTTAGGGCAGATGAACAACAGCGGAAAGCTCCAGCTTCTCGAATGAAAAATCAACGAGAAGCTGGAGCCTTTTAAGGCCAGATTGTATTTTCTTCAGAAATAACAACGGTTTTTTTCATCCATTTGCGTGATCGCCACCGGATCAGATAATTTACACCACGGAACGCCTCATCCATGCCAAAAGCGATCCAGCATCCGAATAATCCGAATCCCATTTTTACACCAAGCAGATAGGAGAAGAATACACTCATCAGCCAGCAGGAGAGAATGGAAACACCCATAGGGAAAACCACATCGCCTGCTCCGCGCAAGGAATTTTCCTCAATGTGATTAAAGCCTCGAAAAATTTCCACGAAAATATCAAAAAACAAAATGGTATGTCCGATCGAAAGGATCGCAGGATCGTCTGTAAAGATCCGCAGCAGCACGGAACCAAAGCAGGCAAGGAGCGTGGATAGGCAGGCATTCAGCAAAATTGTGATTTTTAAATTCTGCAAATTCAGCTGATAAGCCTGTTCGTATTTTCCGGCGCCGGTAAGCCAGCTGATCAGCAACGAGGTCGAAAGACCAAGGGAGAGGCCTAGGACATACACGTAAAAAACAAGTGTGGAAACATAAATTTTGGCGGAAACAGCCTGCACACCGACAAGTGCAATAATGGAGGTTGTCACTACCTGGGATACAGAATAGGAAAGCGTACTGATACCGCCTGGAATTCCGATTTGAAGCACTTTTGGTAAAATCCGGAAACTGCTGCGTATGGACTTATGACGGAAGTCAAGGCCAAGCGGAAGAACCAGGAGCAGCAGAAGCATGGTAAAAGCGGCACAGCCCTCACTGAAGGCATAGGCACAGGCAATCCCTTCTACGCCGTGAAGCGGCAGTTCGACCGGCTGAAAGACGATCAGATAATTTAAAAGGGCATTCAGCGCATTCATTCCAAGGGTAACAAATACCGATATTTTGGGCTTTCCATAGCTTTTAAATATGGCACTGCAGATGGACACGAACGCGGCAAAAAAGGAAACACGAATGCAGATTCTCAGGTAAGAAGAGGCATATGTTAATACCTGGCCGGATAAATTCATCTGCCGCATCAGGGGCATGGAAAAGAACGAAAGTGTAGCACCAAGGAGAACGCTTAACCCGGCACCTGCAAACAGCGCACAGAAAGCAGCATCGGATGCATTTTTTTCCTTTTTGGCACCAAGATTCTGGCTGATTACGATGGACGCACCGGTACTGATTACGGAATAGAAATTCAGAATCATGCCCATAAACTGTCCGGCGGAACCAACGGCAGCAACTGCTTCATCGGAATAAAAGGACAAAGTAAAAGTATTGACGGTGCTCATCAGATTCATCAAAAACATTTCCAGAAACAGGGGAAGAAAAATCTTTGGGAGAGTCATCGTTCCCTGTGGCGTTTCTACTTTGCCCAGATCTGGATTGTAAAAGGATTTCCACATAAAGTCTGTCGTTACTCCTTTCAGAAAATAGTAACAGAATTGGATTTTAGCAGTTCTGAAGAAACCTGCACGGTAACCGGGTGATCTGCAAAAGAGCGGCGGACATAGAAAATCAGTCGTCCATGGTACAACCGGCGGCAGGAAGAAGCATACTCGGTGCAGTCTGCAGCATTTCCGTTTTCAATTCCAAGAAGGACGCCTCCGTCTGTCGTTACCTGAACCATGGAGGAATCTCCGAAGCAGAAAGCACCATCTCTGTCGGCGGCATAAACTTCGAACTGCAGAAGCGGATTTTCCGGTAAAACAGCGGAATTTTCTTTGGACGGCTTCCAGGGTCGGATCTGCAGGGCACAAGGCATAGAAGTCGTTTTCAGCTCATCCTTTGCTTCAAAAGTACAGGAAGCCCCGCCCTTTTGTGCCGCAAGCTTTCCAGAAGCAAGAACCATCAGCGTGCCCGGCTGAAAGGGAACGATCCAGCGAATCGAATCTTCAGTATAGGAAGCCTCCTTTTTGCCGAGACTGATTCCGTTTAAGAATAATTCCGCTTCGGAAAGGTTTGTGTAGCAGCGGACTTCGATATCTTCTCCATCACAGTAATTCCAGCTTTCGAATAATGGCTGCCAGCTTTCTCTCATGGAGTCTGCCCGCTGTGTGGAAAGATGGCACATCGGTTTGGATGACCAGAAGCTCATCCGCCGGTAAAACCCGGATTTTTCAAAGCCAGCCATCGTAAGAAGCCCGGCTTCAGAAGCTCGAAGCGGCCATCCGTGTGCCTCTCCCATATAATCAATGCCTGTCCAGAGAAACTGTCCGCTGATATATTCGTTTTCGGTTACCGCATGCCAGGCAGCAAGATCATGTCCGTTTTCGCTGCCTAAAAATGGGAGCGAAGGAAAATCACAGTGGCTTTCCTCGTATAAATGTTCTTTATAATTGTATCCGGCAACATCGAGGGCATCCAGAAAACCGATCTTTGCAGAGAGCTCCGGAAAAGCGGCAGCCAGTGTAACCGGGCGCGTAGGATCCACTGCGCGTACTTCGTAAGCAAGCATGGAAGCCAGTGCTTTTAATCGCTCTGCATTCGGCCGATCCGGATTGTATACGCGCTCTGCGGCAGGCTTGTTTGCATCATTGTTTCCGGTCATGGTCTGAAACAGAGGATGGCAGTAAGGATCATTTGGATAATCAATTTCATTTCCAATGCTCCAGAGAATTACACTTGGATGATTTCGGTCGCGCAATACCATAGCAGACAGATCTTCTTTCTGGTACTGAGGAAAGTACTTGTAATATCCCTGATGCTTTGGAGGATAAACATTATGACCGGTAGACCATTTGTTTTTTGGCCCTTCCCACTCATCAAATGCTTCATCCATAACAAGAAAGCCCATTTCATCACATAGATCGTACAGTTCCGGCATATGCGGATTATGGCTCATACGGATGGCATTGCAGCCCATTTCTTTGAGCTTTTCAAGGCGGCGTATCCAGATTTCTTTTGTAACGGCGGCACCGAGTGCACCGGCATCGTGGTGAACGCAGACCCCCTTAATTTTCATGGGGATTTCATTCAGAAAGAATCCATAATCGGCATCAAAACGGAAGGTGCGGATACCTACACGGAACTTGTCTGCAAGAAAGGCGGAGTCATCCTTGGCTTTGTGGAGCCATGTTTCGAGTGTATATAAAGATGGATGTTTCGGAGACCACAGTGTTGGCTGTGCTACCGTTCCTTCAGTCTTTAGTTTTGCGGTTTCTCCAGGAAGAAGAGTGGCTCTCTGCTCGGCGAAAAACACCGTGTTTCCATTTTGATCACGCAGATACTGGACCAGTGAAAAAGAGGTTTCCTGATCTTCCATATTACAGATCTCTGTTGTGATAGAAAGATCCGCTGAGATTTTATCTGCCCTGTTTATGGAAAAGCAGGTGCCATATGGTGTAACGTGAAGAAGATCTGTAACAAGGAGCGTTACCTTTCTTGTGATTCCGGAACCGGTAAACCATCGGGAATCTGAAATCTCTGTCCGGTCTACACGGACGCTGATTTCATTGATACCATCTGTACCAAAAACAGCCTGGGATGTTATGTCATAGAAAAAAGGTGTGTATCCATTGGGATGAAAGCCGTGATAATAACTGTTGAACCAGACCTGGCTTTCTTTGTAGACACCGTCAAACAGCAGCACGATGCGTTTTCCACGATACTTCTCAGGCAGGGAAAAGGTTCCACGATACCATCCGATGCCGCCGGCTGCATATCCGGTGCCGCTGGAATAGGATCTGGAAAATGGCATTGCAACAGACCAGTCATGTGGAAGCTCGACAGCTGTCCAGCCAGTATCATCATAGTCTTTTTTCCAGGCATCCGGCTCTTCGCCATAGTGAAATTTCCAGGAATGATGGAGATAAATTGTTTGGGTATTCATAGATTTATAACCTCCTGTTTTTATCATGATATTTCAATTTTTATACGTTCCTATGGTTTTTATTATAAAGAGTTCATCTGAAAAATCCATGGAAAAGAGAGGGATTTTTTGTAAAATAGCGACTTTAGGATTGACTTTTACGTGCAAAAAGTCTATCCTTGAATTTGAAATGAAAAGGGTTTCAAAAAATTGGAATAGAGTAAGAGTTTCAAGAGGGCGATTTATGAAAAAAGAAAAAAACATTTATACTATTGCAAAAGAAGCAGGCGTTTCGCCGGCGACGGTGTCTCGGGTCATGACGAAAAATGCCCGGGTAAGCGAGGAAAAAAGAAAAAAAGTGGAGGAAATCATACAAAAATATGATTATCGCCCCAATGCGCTAGCACAGGGGCTGACAAATGCAAGAACAAAAATCATTGGCATTCTTGCAGCGGATATGATGAATCCCTTTTATGCACAGCTTGTGGACGAATGCGTAAAGGAAATTGGTGCAAGTGGATATGTTCCCATGATATTTTCATCTCAGAGCAGTTATGAAATGGAAGAACAGTATTTGCAGAAGATGTTTGACCTGCGTGTGGATGCAATTATTTTAATGGGAGGAAAATCAGACCAGCTCGTTACAGATTTGGAATATGTGGATTTGCTTGATCGAATCACAGACACTACACCGATTATTACAACTGGAAAAATAGAAGGATCTCTTTGTTATCAGGTATGCATTGATGAAATGGCGAGTGTAGACCTTGCCATGGAGCATCTTTTTTCGCTTGGCCATCGGCATATTGCACTGATCGGCGGGAAAAATCACATCCGGTCAACATATGATAAACGAATGCGGTATCGTATGCTGCTTCGTAAAAATGGAATCACATACAGAGAACGCTATGTAACGGATTCGGATTACAACATCGAAGGGGGGTACCAGTGTATGGAAAAGCTCTTTCAGGAAAATCGTACGATGCCGACTGCCGTAATTGCAATCAATGATTTCAGCGCAATCGGAATTCTTCGGTGTATTGAGGAACATCATTTGTCTGTTCCGCAGGATATATCGCTTGTCAGCTTTGACGGAACCTTTCTGTCAGATATTGTTAACCCGAAGCTTACCAGCGTTTGCTATGATTATGCTTCTTTTGGAAAAATGCTGGCTGCGTCTGCGGTAAAACTTCTTTCAGGAGAAGAGATTCCGAAAATTCAGCAATGTGTGTCGCGTTTAATCGTACGCGAATCCACGATATTGCAATAATATCACATTATCGATTCAGAAGCATGTAATTTCATATAGCCAGATAATTCTTCTCTTTGATTTTAAAAGACCATCAGAGAGAAGAATTTTTTTGCACTAATTTTGGAATGTTTGCAGACATGGTGATATTGATCCTGGAACAGATTTTGGCTTTTGTAAGAGAGATACCGACAGATCAAAATGGCGGTAAATAGCGCGTTTTCAGAAAGAAAAAAAGTGGATATACATAGAGGAATAAAGGGGTGATTTGTCAAATTGTCAACTAATTCAGATGGCTTTAAAAAAAAGAAAGCAAATTATACAAAAAACAAGTTGACAAATCAAAGCGGAAGGAGTATAGTACGAAATATGAAAAGGGTTTCACGAAAGTGCCAATTAAAAAGATATGTGATTTGGAAAGATGTATAAGTTAAGTGCTTTTTAGATGGAATTATCGTTATAATATACAGGAAAAGCAGTAAAAACAAAGATACATTCATCATGATCACTTTTATTTTTGGAAAAACGTGAAAACGGTTTCATATAAAGGCTGCAAATTATGTGCAGACAAATTTTCACAAACTGCAAAATAGGAGGAACGCAACGTGAAAGGAAAAAGGAACCAAACGACAGCAGCTCTTCCGGCTGTCCCCAGTAAAAAGAATCGAGCATGGAAGACTTTTCGCAACAACAAAACACTTCTTCTGATGTGTTTGCCAGCAGTCATCTTTTTTATCGTGTTTAACTATTGCCCATTGCCGGGCGTATGGATTGCATTCACGAGTTACAATTTTCGGGATGGTATTTTTGGAAGCCCTTTTGTAGGATTATCAAACTTTGAATTTTTGATTTCTTCCGGTGAATTGTGGACTTTAACGAAAAATACAATTTTATACAATCTGGTTTTTATTCTTCTTGGAAATGTTTTTCAGATCGTAATTGCTCTTATGCTGAATGAAATCAGAAGTAAATTTTTTAAAAAGGTATCACAGACAATCATGTTCCTTCCGTATTTTATTTCTGCTGTACTGATTGGGGCGATCGCATTTAATATTCTGAATTATGACACGGGTGCATTAAATGCACTTCTTCGTGAAACGGGTGCTGACCCAATACAGATTTACAGCAAAGCTGGTTTATGGCCCTTCATCATTATTTTCTGTAACATGTGGCAGCAAACAGGTTATGGTTCTGTTGTTTATTTCGCGGCAATCTGCGGTATTGATTCCAGTATGGTAGAAGCAGCAGAGGTAGATGGCGCTACCAGCTGGCAGAGAATTCGTTACATCATTCTTCCTTCCCTGAAAGGAACCTTTATCATTCTGCTTCTGTTTGCGCTTGGCGGAATCATGAAAGGAAACTTTGGTTTGTTCTGGAACCTGACAGGTGGTGCGAATTCACAGTTGTTCCCGACAACTGATATCATTGAAACCTTTGTATACCGTACAATGACGACACAGAATAACTTTGCAACATCTTCTGCCGTAGGTTTGTATCAGTCTATTTTTGGATTTGTTCTGGTTATGTTCAGCAACTGGGTGGTAAAACGACTTGATCCGGACTATGCACTGTTTTAGGAGGAGAAGAAAATGAAAAATCGTAATAAAATCAAACTGGATCCAGGGACGCGAGCTTTACGAATTATCTCCTACGTATTTGTGAGTATTTGGGCGCTCATCTGCTTACTTCCATTTATCCTGGTTATTTCTGCATCTTTCAGTACCGAGAGTATTGTAGCGAAAGAGGGATTTGGGCTTTTACCCAAAGGGTTTACTCTGAGTGCATATGAACTGGTATTTCGTTCACCTAAAATGATTCTTGGCTCATACGGAGTTACCATTGCACTGACGGTATGCGGAACAGTTGTTGGTCTGTTTATCATTGCGATGACCGGTTATGCATTACAAAGAAAGGACTTTCCGTTTCGAAATGCATTGTCATTTTTTATTTACTTTACAACACTGTTTTCCGCCGGTATGGCACCAACCTATATCTGGGTTTCCAGGTACCTGAAATTAAACGGAAGTTATATGGCAGTATTTTTACAGCTGTTAATGTCTCCGTGGCTGATCATTCTGATGAAGAATTTTGCAAAATCGGTACCATATGAAATTACAGAATCCGGAAAAATTGACGGAGCGGGAGACTTTAAAATTTTCGTATCACTGATTTTCCCGATGTTAAAGCCGGCACTTGCAACGGTAGGACTTTTTCTGGCACTGGGATACTGGAATGAATGGTATCTTTCTTCTCTGTATCTGAACAGTTCTGTAACCTATAAACCATTACAGTACTACTTATATCAGATCATCAATACAGCAAATGCACTGAAAAACTCTGTAGCAGGTGCAAATGTCAGTGTGGCAGACCTTCCATCTAACACATTGAAAATGGCAACAGCAGTTGTTGCAACCGGACCGATCATCTTTCTGTATCCGTTTGTACAGAAATACTTTATCTCTGGTATTACAGTAGGCGCGGTCAAAGGCTGACCATGGAAAAAGTATGATGTGAGATTCCCCTGTGTTTTGATGGGGATTCACATAAAATTCCGAAAAAGCAGGAAAAGAAGGAGGACGCTATGAGAAAACGCGTAACAGGTAAAAAGGCAGTAGCACTGGTAATGGCTTCCCTGATGATTGCAAGTATGGCAGGATGCGGAAGCAGTGGGTCCGAAAGCAGCGGATCCGGCAACACAAGCGTAAAGGAAGATGGAAGTATTGATACTTCCAAGCATGAAGTAATTAACATGCTGGTGCTGGGAAACAAACCGACCAATGGCAGACTGGAAGCCATGCTGGACAAACTGAATCCGATTTTGACGGAAAAAGTAAATGCAGAACTCGAGTTTACGTACATAGAATGGACAGACTGGCAGACACAGTATAATCTGAAGCTGTTGAGTGGAGACAGCAGTCTGGATTTGATTTGTACGGCAACGGACTGGCTGTACGGATGGGAAAATACAAAGAAGGGCGCATTTCTTCCACTTTCCGAGGATATGCTGAAAACATATGCGCCAAAGACCTGGGAACAGGTATCCGCAGACGGAGACTGGGATATCTGCAAATATAACGATGAAATTTATTTCATACCGGAAGATCACTATACACAGTATACGAACCATGGTATGTTCTATCGTGGAGACTGGGCAAAAGAAGCAGGTCTGGAAAATGGAAAAATTACAAAATTTGAAGATCTGACGACGTATTTCCAGTATATTAAAGATAATAAGGAAGATGTTATTCCGTGGGATATCGCTGGCAAAAACCAGACGGGAGGTATTCTTGGCGGCTATATTACTTCGAAAAAGGAATATACGGCATTCAATTGCGCCAGTGTTGGTATTTACACAGACTTCTGGGGTGTTATGCAGGACGATCCGACAACCGTTATGTCTCCGTATGTAGAGGATGACAGCCTTTATGATGCGGCAGAGCTGATGAAAGAATGGAATGACATGGGTGTATGGAGAAAAGATGTCCTGAACTTTGACGGAGACACCAGAGAAGAGTTTTATGCCGGAACAACCGGTGCGGATCAGCATCATGCCCAGACCTATTATTCTACGATTGTTCCGAATATGGAGAAGAAACAGCCGGGTTCCGATCCGCAGTTCTATTACTGGGGCGAAGAAAATCAGAACGTACAGCATCCGCTGAAAGAGCATGGTGCATGTGCTATCAGTGCAAACTCCACACATCCGGAACGCGCCCTGATGGTATATGATCTGTTAAGAAATGATGAAGAGTGCTATCGTCTGTTAAACTATGGTATTGAAGGTGAGGATTATATTGTAACAGAAGATGGCAAGCTGGGCAGACCAGATGGATTTGATTCCAGTACAGATGCCCTGGATTCCAATTTCTGGATGGGACGTAATGATGATCTGGAACTGCAGGATGAAAGCTGGTGGGATGGAACCGATGATCTGATCAGTTCGCTGGATAAAATCGGTTATGATTATCCATTTGAAAACCTGATTGTTGATACAACTGCAATTGAGGCAAAGCAGGCAGCACTGGCTAATGTTCTCGCAAAATATATCCCGCAGCTGGCATATGGTCAGGTAGATGATCCGAAGGCAACTGTCGATCAGATGAGAGAAGAACTGAAAGCGGCCGGTTATGACGATGTAAAGGCAGCAATTCAGAAAGATTTAGATGCTTTTGTAGAGGAAAATGGAACACCGGATTTCACAAGAGGTGAATAAAAAAGGTGTTCACTTGACCGTAGAACAAGAAAGGTTAGCGACAAAACCTGGCAGATAATTCTGTGATTTCATGATAAGCAAGATAAGGGAGATACCGGAAAAGACATGATGCCTCTGGTGTCTCCCTTTTGCGAGTCAAATGTTTCCGTTCCGGTCACGGGAAATTTGGCAGACATATTATTTTTAACATAAAAAAGATGGAAATTTCAGAAACAGGAGGAACTATGAAGACGTTTGAAGTAAAAGAAGATTTTTATCTGGACGGAAAGAAAGTAAAAATCATTTCCGGAGGTATGCATTATTTTCGTACTGTGCCGGAATACTGGCGCGACCGACTGGAAAAATTAAAAGCTCTGGGCTGCAATACGGTGGAAACGTATATTCCATGGAATCTTCACGAAAAAGAGAAAGGAAAGTTTGATTTTTCCGGAATTCTGGATATTACCAGATTTGTAAAACTGGCCCAGGAGCTTGGTTTGATGGTGATTCTCCGGCCATCTCCCTATATTTGTGCAGAATGGGAGTTTGGCGGATTGCCATACTGGCTGCTGAAGGAAGACGGCATGCGCCTTCGCTGTTTCTATCCGCCATTTCTACAACATGTGAAAGAATATTATGAAAAATTATTTGAAGTGATCGCACCGCTTCAGATTACACGGGGCGGTTCTGTTATTCTGATGCAGGTGGAAAATGAATATGGATATTTCGGAGATGACAAATCGTATCTGGATTACATGAAACAGCTGATGATTGACTGCGGCTGTGAAGTGCCGATGGTTACATCGGATGGTCCTTGGGGAGATGCTTTTGACTGCGGAAAAGTGGAAGGTGTTTTACAGACCGGAAATTTTGGTTCCAAAGGAAAAGAGCAGTTTGCCGTCATGAAAAAGAAAATCGGCGATAAACCGCTGATGTGTATGGAATTCTGGGTTGGATGGTTTGATAACTGGGGTGTAGAAACGCATCAGACCGGTGATTTAGAAGAACATGCAAAAGATCTGGACGAAATTCTTTCCGAGGGCCATGTGAATATCTACATGTTTGAAGGTGGAACCAATTTTGGTTTTACGAATGGATCCAATTACTATGATGAGCTGACACCGGATGTTACTTCTTATGATTATGATGCACTGCTGACGGAAGACGGTCAGATTACGGCGAAGTATACGGCATTCCAGAATGTAATCCGGAAATATACCGAAATTCCGGAAGTAAAACTTAGTACAGAAATTCGCAGAAAATCATATGGAAAACTTCGTGTCAAAAGAAGCACATCTTTATTCGGAAACAAAGACCGGATTAGTAAAGCGATGGAGAGTGTATACCCGGTGTCAATGGAAAAACTGGATCAGGGATACGGATATATTTTATACGAAAGCCAGTTGAAAGATGAAGGGCCATTGGAAACACTGCGGCTGTGGGGAGCTAACGACAGAGCTAACATTTTTGTGGATGAAATCCCAACTGTTACACTGTATGACAGAGAACTTCTTGATGAAATAAAATGGGAGGAGAATAAACCGGAAGGACAGAAACTTTCTATTTTGATGGAAAATATGGGAAGAGTAAATTTCGGTCCGAATCTCGAAAGACAGAGAAAAGGGATTGATGGAAGCGTACAGGTTAATGGTCATAATCACTATTATTGGAAAGAATATACGCTTCCGATGGAACATCTGGAACATCTTGATTTTACAATTCCATCCGTTCCTGGTACACCGGGATTTTATGAATTTAGCTTCGAAGCAGATGAGACGGGAGATACCTTCCTTGATTTTACCGGATGGGGAAAAGGTTGCATTCTTGTAAATGGATTTAATATTGGAAGATTCTGGGAAATTGGGCCACAGAAACGATTATATATTCCGGGTCCGCTTTTAAAAAAAGGAACGAATACGATTCTGATTTTTGAAACAGAAGGAAAAGTGCCGGGAATCATTACACTCTGCGATGAACCGGATCTTGGCTAAAAGAATGAAGGAAAACATTTATTATCAGTATGACAGCAGTCAACTACCGGAAATTAGCCTGGCAGATACGGCGGTGATTGAACCGCCGTATATTCATAAAAGAAGAATGCCGTTGGAATACATTATTTATCTGGTGCGTCAGGGTGAGATGTTTCTTTTGGAGGATGGTGTACGGTATCATTTAACACCGGGGGATTTTTTAATTCTGGATCCGGATAAAATACATGTGGGGGAAAGAGCAACACATTGTGAATACCATTATATTCATTTCCATCAGAAATCCATAAAAAAAAACAAGATGACAAATGAGCAGACAACTGAGATAATTTTAAGAAAGAGAACGCAGTCCATGCAAAGTGATTCCTGTACCCTTTCCGGACAGGAACGCGTCAGTCTTTCGCTTCTTGCGTTGCCCAAATATATGCATCTTTCCGACACTTCTTCTTATTCTGAAATTCTGCAGAAAATCAATGATGGAATTACCTGTCAGAAAAATCGTATGGAAGGTTATTACAATTTGTGTGCCTGTCAGATTTTGGAGATGATGATTTTGGTTTCCAGACAGTTTGTAACATCGCTTGCCCAGGAAAAAACCGGAGTGGTCGGAAGCTACCGGAAAATATATGATCTTTTGGATTATCTGAATAACTGCTATCGCGAGCCAATTTCCGGAGTATTGATTGAAGAGCAGCTTGGTGGAAACTTTGATTATCTAAATCGGATTTTTCGTCAGACAACAGGAAAAACGATTTTTCAGTACCTGACGGAAGTCAGAATTTCCCATGCCAAGGAGCTTCTTGGTACAACTTCGCTTAAAATTTCGCAGGTCAGCGAAAAAGTCGGATTTTCCGATGAAAGTTATTTCAGTAAAGTCTTTAAAAAAATGACTGGAATGACACCTATGAACTATATGAAAAGCAGATAAGGAGAACAAAATATGGCAGGCTATTTATTTGTACATTTTACCGGAGAACAAAAGGATGGAGAACAGATTTATTTTTCCATCAGCAGGGATGGACTTCACTGGGAGGATCTGAATGACGGACAGCCAGTCTTATATTCTCATCTTGGAATGCAAGGTGTTCGCGATCCGTTTCTGCTGCGTGATCCAAAGCAGAAGAAATTTTATCTGATAGCAACCGATTTACGGATCGAAGCAGGAGAAGGCTGGGATACGGCACAATATCGCGGAAGCCGTGATCTGATTGTCTGGGAATCGAAGGATCTGGTTCACTGGAGTGCGGAGCGTGCCAGTACCATAGGTGTTCCGGGAGCCGGATGCGTCTGGGCACCGGAAGGAATCTATGACTCAAAAAGAGAGCAGTTTCTGGTTTTCTGGGCATCTATGGTAAAACTTTCCGGTGATACGGAAGCCAAACAGCGGATCTATGCATCCTGGACATCTGATTTTCAAAGTTTTTCCGAGCCATTTATTTACATGGAGCGGAAAGAACATGTGATTGATACAACGATGGTAGAATCAGAAGGTGTATACTATCGGATTTCCAAGGATGAGACGAATAAATGTCTGCTGTTGGAGTCCTGTGACTCCCTGACGGGCAATTTTCAGGAGATCCCATCAGAAACACTTTCTTCGCTGTTTGGCGTAGAAGGACCGGAATGTTATCTGCTACCGGATCAGAAGACATGGTGTCTGATTGCGGATCAGTTTGCGGAGGGAAAAGGATATCTTCCTCTTTTAACGGATGATCTTTCTTCGGGAAAATTCCGTATTTTAAAGGAAAAGGAATATGCTCTTGGAAAAACAAAAAAACGCCACGGTGGCGTTCTTGCAGTTACTGACGAGGAGCTTGCCTTGCTGGAACGATTTTTTGATCACAAAAAGCCGGTCGTAGAAGGGCTCTTTGCAGATCCGGATCTTGCCTGTTTTGACGGAACGTATTACCTGTATCCGACAACGGATGGCTTTACCGACTGGTCCGGTACGAAATTTTCTGTTTTTGCATCGAAGGATCTGAGAAAATTTCAGAAGGCTGCTGATATTTTCGACATGGCAGATGGAGATGTTCCGTGGGCGGTAGGAAGTGCCTGGGCGCCGTGCATTGCAGAAAAAGATGGAAAGTATTACTACTATTTCTGTGGAAAGCGTGTTGATGGCAAATCCTGCATTGGAGCAGCAGTATCTGATTATCCGGAGGGAACGTTTGTGCCTGCAGCAGAACCCATGATCACCATGGAAATGATGGAAACGTATCAGATCCAGATGAGTCAGACGATTGATCCGTCGATCTATCAGGAAAACGGCGAAACATATCTCCTGTTTGGAAATGGTTATGCGGCCATTGCAAAACTGACACCGGATATGATGCATATTGTTCCGGAGACGATGAAAAATCTGGAAGGACTGTACGATTTCCGTGAGGCGGTTACGGTTCTGAAGCGGGATGAAATTTACCATTTTACCTGGTCCTGTGATGATACAGGAAGTGAAAATTATCATGTAAACTATGGAACGTCCGATTCCCTGTACGGACCGGTTCGGTTTGAAAAGACGATTCTTCAGAAAGATGTGCAAAAAGGTGTTCTTGGAACGGGTCATCACAGCATCTGTAAGGTGCCTGGAAAAGATGCATACTGGATTGCTTACCATCGTTTTGGCACACCGCTTGCGCAGTATCCGGAGGGAAAGGGATTCCACCGGGAAACCTGCGTGGCCCCGCTGGAGTTTGACGAAGCCGGAAAAATGATGGAAGTGATTGTCTAGGTTTACGGAGAAAAAATATATGAACGGAAGAACAGAACAAGAATTGCAGCAGTATCTTTTCTAATATGAAACAGAGCTTTCAAGAGAAGCCGAAACGCTTTCTCTTTTGGATTTCCCTGTTTTGACAGAGGAGCTTTTTTCTCTGTTTGAAAAGACGGGGAACCGGCTGCGGTATGAAGAAGCTTACTTTGGACGCCGGAAATACCTCGTTGCTTTTGCGTTCAATGCATTGTTTGCAAAAGAGAGGGACATTTCTATGGATCTTTCCGGCCTGGAATGGGTTCTGGAGCAGATTTGTGCGGAAACTTGCTGGGCGCTGCCGGCACATGTGAACCGGAAAAAGGATGAAAAGTGGAAGATTACATTGGATCTTTTTGCGTGCGAGACTGCACAGTCACTTCTGGAAATTGCGTTTCTACTTCGAAACGATCTGCGGCCGGAGTTACTGTGTCGGATCTGGAAGGAAAGCAGCAGGAGAGTGTTGCAGCCGTTTCTTATACAGGAAAACGGTGCATTCTGGTGGGAAACGAGTAAAAGTAACTGGAATGCTGTTTGCTGTGGATCCGTAGGAGCAGCCGCCTGCTATGCATCTGAGCTTTTTCCTGTTCTTTTTCCGAATGCGGAAAGCATCGAGAGTATCAATCAAAACTGTGAACAGATCTTGACGCGCGTGACCCGGGATCTTTCCTGCTTTCTTGCGAGCTTCGGCGAGGACGGCGCCTGCATGGAAGGTCTTGGCTATTGGGAATATGGAATGAGTTATTTTTCCATGTTCGCGGAACTTCTGAAAGAAAAAACGGGCGGGAAAACTGACTTGCTGGATGGAAAAAAGCAGCGGAAAATCATGGAATTTCAGCAGAAATGCTATTTCCCGGGCGGAAATACGTTAAGCTTTTCTGACGGAGACAGCAAAAGCCGTTACCGGATGGGACTTACCTGCCATTTTGCAATGCTGGATCCAAATGTTAAAATCCCGCCGCTGGTACGGGCAATGCATTTTGGGGAAGATCCGTGTTATCGCTGGAATGCCGCATATAGGGACTGGATCTGGACGAAGCAATATCTGAATGTGTTAAAAAGCAGGTCGGACGGTTCCGAGAATGCTGCAGAGGAACGGGTATGTTCCGGCACGTTTACTTATCTGGCGGATGCCGAATGGGCAATTGCAACTGGAAAGCATCAGACCGCATTCGCAATCAAAGGTGGAAACAACGGGGAGCCGCACAATCATAACGATGTCGGCAGCTTTCTGTATTTTATCGGGGAAGAAGAAATTATCAGTGATCTTGGAGCCGGAGAATACACGAAAGCATATTTTGGCCCCGAACGATATTCCGTACTCTGCTGTAGTTCACGTGGCCATAGCGTTCCGATTTTGGATGGAAAGGAACAGTGCAAAGGGGAAACATATCGTGCCGATGCAGTGAATTACTCCGAGACAGGAGAAATTTCGATTTCCTTTGCTGGGGCATATGAGAAAGAAAGCAGGAAAAAACTGATACGGACTGCTGTTTTTTGCAGGGAAACCGGTGAACTTCAGATCAAAGATTGCCTGAAGACCGCTCCTTTGGATAATGGCTTCACGGAAAATCTTGTCACACGGCAGAACGTAAGTCGGGAAAAAGACCGGATTCGAATCGGTGACAGGGGAACTCTGAAAATAGATGGTGTTTCTCCGGAAAAGATTCAAATTATTCCATGCATTCATAGAGATCATCAAGGAAAAATGGAAACTGTGTTTCTGATTCAATGGGAAGCTGACGGAAAAGAAAATATCTGGCGAAGCCGATTTGTACTTTGCCCGGAATAATACAAAAGCTCCTGACGTTGTTAGAAGGAAGATATTCAGTGAGGCTGCATTGCGGTACGAAAACAGAGCAAAAGACTGTGCAAATGAATTTATGATTTGCACAGTCTTTTGCTTTATACGTTGCTGATCATCGAAAGAAATGTCTTATGAATCCTCATATCCGGGTCGAGTTCTGGATGGAAGGAGAAGGCCATCTGGTTTTTATATTTTACACCGACAATCCGCTCTTCCACAACCGCGAGCACTTCCACGCCGTTCCCCACAGATGCAATATACGGCGCACGGATAAACGTCATCGGCACTGTTCCGATGCCCGCAACCGGTGCTTCTGTGTGGAAGCTGCCTAACTGGCGGCCGTAGGCATTCCGCCTGATGCACATCGGAATCGTGCCGAAATACTGTTCCGGCTGTCCCTTGATCTGTCCGTCGATCGTTTCGGCCAGAAGAATCGCACCGGCGCAGGTTGCGAGGACCGGCATGCCGTTTTCAATCTGGCTTTTCATGATATCGAACATGCCAAGCTCTTTTAAAAGCTTTCCCTGAACGGTACTCTCGCCGCCCGGTAGTACAAGTGCATCGTAAGGCTCGGCAAGATCGCGGGCCTGACGCAGTTCGATGCATTCGGCGCCAAGCTGCTCTAATACTTTTTCATGTTCTGCAAACGCACCCTGCAGTGCAAGCACTCCAATTTTCATTATTTTCCTCTTTCTGCCATCAGTAAGGCGATTTCCTGCTCGTTGATGCCGACCATAGCCTCGCCGAGATCAGCGGAGAGTTCTGCGATCAGTTTCGCATCGGTGTAGTTGGTAACGGCTTTTACGATGGAAGCCGCACGTTTTGCCGGGTTGCCGGATTTGAAGATACCGGAACCAACAAAAACACCCTCTGCTCCAAGCTGCATCATCAGCGCTGCATCGGCAGGAGTTGCCACACCGCCGGCTGCAAAGTTGACAACCGGGAGACGGCCGTTATCATGAACATACTGAACAAGATCGTACGGAACCTGCAGGACCTTGGCTGCCTCAAACAGCTCATCCTCACGCATTGAGGTCAGTTTCTGAATTTCGCTGTTCATTTTTCTCATATGGCGGACCGCCTGTACGATATCGCCGGTTCCCGGCTCACCTTTGGTACGGATCATAGACGCTCCCTCGTTGATCCGGCGGAGTGCCTCGCCGAGATCTTTTGCACCGCAGACAAACGGTACTTTGAAATTTCGTTTGTTAATATGGTAGACATCATCCGCCGGGGAGAGAACCTCACTCTCGTCGATGTAGTCGATTTCGATGGCTTCAAGAACCTGTGCCTCTACAAAGTGGCCGATGCGGCATTTTGCCATAACCGGAATGGAAACGGCTTCCTGAATGCCGCTGATCATCTTCGGATCACTCATACGGGAAACGCCGCCGGCTGCACGGATGTCTGCAGGAATCCGCTCCAGTGCCATAACGGCACAGGCACCAGCTTCCTCGGCAATATGCGCCTGCTCCGGAGTGGTAACGTCCATGATCACGCCACCCTTTAACATCTGTGCCAGTTCTTTGTTCAGTTTGTATCTCTCATTTGCTGCTGTCATAATAAGTTCCTCCGTGTCTGAAAAATTTTAGTTTCTGTTTTGGCTTTACTTTTGCTCTGCCTCACAGTATACTGGTAAAGTGACTATAAAAAAATTGCCAAAACAAATATATTCAGTAAGGTCAGATGAGAGGAGAGCGGTCGGATGCTGACGTATAATTTTTCCAATATAGGGTCAGATTCCCTGTATGAATATTTATATAAATGTATCAAAAATGACATATTGCTGGGAAATATCCGCCCTGGAGAGAAGCTGCCGTCGAAACGGACGTTCGCGAAAAATCTGGGTATCAGCGTCATTACCGTCGAGAATGCCTATGCGCAGCTTGTTGCGGAAGGCTATCTGTATTCCATGCCAAAGCGCGGATTCTATGCGGCTGATCTGGAAATTGAGGATTCCATGCGGGATGCGGTGCCAAAAGAGATCCTGCAGGTAGCAAACGGGGAGACTTCCTATTTTGCGGATTTTTCCAGTAACCAGACGGACAGCGAGATTTTTCCGTTTACAATCTGGACGCGGACGGTGCGTGCTGTCCTGAATGACAACCGGATCCAGCTCATGATCAATTCCCCGTGCGCCGGGATTTTAAAGCTGCGCAGTGCGATTGCAAAATATCTGCGAGAGTTTCGTGGAATGCAGGTGCTGCCGGAGCAGATTATTGTCGGCGCAGGAACGGAGTATCTGCATAACCTTCTGATTCAGCTTCTCGGAAACGATCTTGTTTATGGAGTAGAGGATCCCGGGTATCACAAAATTGCGCGGATTTATGAGAGCATGAAGGTACGGTACGAGCCAGTGCCGCTCGATCAGAACGGTGTTTCGGTGCAGGAGCTGGAAAAAAGATCGGTTGATATTATTCATACATCCCCGTCCCATCACTTTCCAACCGGGACAGTCATGCCGGTCAGCCGCCGTTATGAACTGCTCGGCTGGGCGGCAAAATCGGATCATCACTATATCATTGAGGACGATTACGACAGTGAGCTGCGTCTCGGCGGAAAGCCGTTTCCAACGCTGCAGAGCATCGATGTATCGGACAAGGTCATCTATATGAATACGTTTACGAAAACACTTGCCTCCACGGTACGGATCAGCTATATGGTGCTGCCGCAGACACTGGCAGAGAAATTTTACCGCGAGCTGTCGTTTTATTCCTGCACCGTTTCCAACTTTGAGCAGTACACACTGGCAGAGTTTATTGAGAACGGCAGTTTCGAAAAACATATCAACCGGCTGCGGAACTATTATCAGAACAAACGAGATCTGATTTTACGGGCGCTTGAAAAGAAGCCGCTCGGTGATTATGTGACCATCGAGGAAGAAGAAGCCGGCGTTCATTTTCTGATGCATCTTCGCACGGATTTGAAAGAAGAGTCGATTGTCACGCAGGCGAAATCCCGTGGTGTGAAATTAAAGCCGCTCTCCGGCTATTACGCGGATGCGGCGGAGGCAATAAAGCAGGAAAATACGTATGTCATGAACTATTCCTCTATCGATCCGGCTGCAATGGAGCGGGCGGCGGGAGTGCTGCTTCATATTCTGCGGGCGCATACGACGGAAAACACATTTGAGGCAGAGATGAAAAAGAGCCAGGAATAATCATAAATTGATCCACAGAAATAACTGCAGGGAATGAGCTTCTCTGATGCCCAGCAGTTTCTATTACAAACTCATAAAGGAGAAAAGCATATGACGAATCGTGAAATGATGGAGATTGCCATGAGGCAGTCTGCGGAAGATATGGGGTGCCGTGTGGAAGATCTCAAGGCGGACAAAAATGTTGTTGTTCCCATAAATTTAGGAAAGAAGGCCCGCAAATATTTGAAAGAGCCTATTACCTGCAATCTGGTTTCCTATGGAAGTAATATCATGGCGGCTTCCATACCGGAGACTATGGATCTGGTATCTGCGTATGTAGACAAATTCGAATTTTACCACTGTTTTGAGACACCAAACATGCATTGGCTGAATGAACGTTTAACTGAAAAAGGGCACAAAATATGTTTCATGGCAGAATACTATCTGCCGGACATCAGCCGGATACCGACTCTTTCCTGCGCCTATGAGACACGAGTATTGACACAGGAAGATTTTGCGGATTTGTATCGACCGGAATGGAGCAATGCGCTTTGCGAAGATCGGAAGAATCTGGATGTACTTGGCGTCGGCGCATATGATGGAAGTACGCTGGTGGGACTTGCCGCCTGTTCTGCCGATTGCGACGATATGTGGCAGATCGGTGTGGATGTCTTGCCGGAATACAGACGACAGGGGATTGCCTCTGCACTGACAAGCAGACTTACAAAAGAGATCATAAACAGGGAAAAAGTACCTTTTTACTGTACCGCCTGGTCTAATGTCAGATCTGTAAGAAACGCTGTTAAAAGCGGTTTTATACCAGCATGGGTAGAAATGACTGCAAAACCGGCAAATATTGTTGATGAGATGAATTTATGAAGGAACCTTTCCTGTCGATTCCCGCTGAATCAGCTGTGCATGCAACAAATACGTACTGATTGGGATGTGATTGAGAAGACTTGACAATGCAAAAAATCCACTTTTTCCGAGCTCCAGCCGATCTTGTCTGATGGTTGTAAGGGGCGGTGACGTACAAGCAGCAATCGGCAGATCATCAAATCCGATAATGCTGATATCATCAGGAATCTGGAATCCCAGCTGCTGACATTGCGTGAGCGTTGCACTAGCAAGGGTATCCTGGTTGCAAATAATAGCAGTGATTCCGTTTTCCAGAAAACGGGGAAGATGCTTTTCCATACATTCTGACAGATAATAAGAACAGCCGATCGCAGCAGGAGAAGTCTTCAGTCCATGCTGGTGCATGGAACGGAGAAAGGCAGCATGGCGTGCCTGGAGAACCCGGGCACCGAGGGAGCTGCTCAGATAGGCGATCTTCCGGTGTCCAAGTCCGGCAAGATAAGAGACGGCAAGCTCCATTCCCTCCTCATTATCAATACCTACATAAGCGGTGGAAGGATTCCCTACTATATAGTTGTCGAAAAGAACAGCCGGTGTGCGGCTGATTTTAAAGTCTTGAATCCAGGGATCGCTCAGGGAAAAGCCGACCACAAAAGCTCCTATATAATCATGCTCCAGCATAAAAACATCATAATGCTGGTTTCTTTGGGTCTTAATATCAACAGGCACAATTTCAACATCAAAGCCTGCTGGTTCTGCCATCTGACGAAAACCCACCAGGATATCATAGGCAAAATGATGCGGTTCCTGATACCGCATATTTTCTTTTTCTATTATAATACAGACTTTTTTCGTTGGTTTCTTATAACGCCGCAGCTTCGTATAACCCAGAGCTACGGCAGTTTCCAAAACCTGTTTCCGTAAAGCATCGCTGATATCAGGCGCGTCATTGAGCGCTTTGGATACCGTGCTCTTGGAAACTCCCATTTTATCAGCAATATCCTGAATGGTAGTCATAATCGGCAATCCTTTCACAAAACAAAAAATGTAAACTCCCAGCTATCATGATGGAGTTCTTTTAACGCTATTATATGAAGATTGCGGGAGTGCAAAGCACGTAGCAATCTGGTATCAAAGGGGTCAAAAAACCTTTTGCCCCCGTATCATTATATAAAAACATAAGATAAAAAGCAATCCATACCGTGAAAAAGAAATGTTTCGCTAAGTTTCGAAAAAAGAAAGCATCCTGCACAAAAATCATCCTGAAAATTATCTGAATTTTACGAAAGCGCAGGGAAAAATGGAAATTGATTGACGAAGAAATAAAAAAGGCTTATAGTAAAGTTACGAAACAATGCGAAACAAAAAGTGATCGTGTTTCTTACAAGGATGCAAAAAACAGCTTTAGAGCTATACGGGAGGAAAATGAGATGGAATTTAGCGGTGTATACCATAAAACTTCAGAACAGATGAGTTATGCCCTGGATGAGGACAGACTGATTGTCAATATCAAGACAGGATATGATGTAAAACAGGTTTTTATCCATTACGGAGATCCTTATGAAGCCGGAATTTTGGGCGGAAAAGAAAAGTGGATCGGAAAAAGAGAGGAAATGATATATAAAAAACGTCTGCCTTATCAGATCTGGTGGACAACAACGCTTCTTCCGGAATACAAAAGATGCAAATATTATTTCGAGCTGCGGACGGAAAAGGAAGTCTGGTATTATTTTGAGGATGGTTTCCTGACAGAAGAACAGCTCCGGATGGATGGCCGTATGCAGCAGTGCTTTATTGTACCCTGGATGAACCCGGCAGATATCAATCGCACACCGGCATGGGTAAACGAAACGATCTGGTATCAGATTTTCCCGGATCGGTTCCGCAACGGGACACCGGAAAAAAACGGAGATGATATCACACCCTGGAGAAATCACGGAACCGTAACAAACGAAGAAAAATTCGGAGGAAACCTGGAAGGGATCCGTCAGAGATTATCGTATCTGCAGGAACTTGGGATTACCGGTATTTATCTGAATCCGATCATGAAAGCAGAGTCCAACCACAAATATGACACGACCGATTATACAAAAATAGATCCGTTTTTTGGCGATGCGGATACAATGAAAGCGCTTTGCAAAGAAGCACATGAAAAAGGAATCCGCATTATGGTAGATGCAGTGTTTAATCATAGTGGAAGAAAATTTGAGCCGTGGATAGATATCCTGGAGCATGGAAAAGAGTCTCGTTATGCGGACTGGTTTATGGTAGAGGACTGGGAACAGGTTCAAAAAAGGGGAGACACCAGAGACCGACGGTTCTATTCCTTTGCATTTACAGACGGGATGCCAAAGCTGAACACAAACAACGAAGAGGTGATACAGTATTTCTGTAAAATCTGTGAGGACTGGGTACGGGAGTTTGATATCGACGGAATTCGTTTCGATGTAGGAAACGAAGTGTCGCACAGGTTCTTAAAGCGGATAAGGGAGCATTTAAAAACGATAAAGCCGGATATTTATCTTCTGGGGGAAATCTGGCATGATGCAAGCCAGTGGCTGCAGGGAGATGAATATGATTCTGTCATGAACTACCCGCTGCTGAGTGGAATCCATGATTTCTTTCTTGATAAAACAATGAAAAAAGAAGAATTTGAATATATGGTAAACCGTTGCTATACCATGTATATGCAGCAGAATAACGATGTACTTTTTAATCTCCTGGATTCCCACGATACCGAGAGGCTGATGAACCGTTTTCACGATCTGGACAAGTTCTACCAGCAGCTTGCAATCCTTTTTACGCTTCCGGGAAGCCCCTGTATTTATTATGGAACGGAGATTGCAATGGAAGGCGCTCATGATCCGGACTGCAGAAGATGTATGCCTTGGAGTGAAATTGAAAGCGAAGAGAATCAGAAAAAAATTGCAACGATGCGGAAACTGATCATGCTTCGAAGAAATGAAAAAGTGTGCAGAAGCCTGCATTTCCATTTTCCGAATGGTTATGAAAATGATCGGTGTGTAGAGTATATTAAACTAGACGAAGAGGGAAATAAAATCGAAGTTCTGCTCAACGCATCGGATGAGGAGATAAAAGTAAAAGGAGACGGGGAAGTACTTTTTGCCCGGGAATTTGATGGAGAGATACTTGGTGTAAATGGAACGTTAATTCGCAGGATGTAAGGGTTTCACCTGTTAGAAATATGTGCAGACAGGCACAAAAAAAGCATGTTTTCTGGAAAAGCCACCGGAAAACATGCTTTTTTGATCTCTTGCCTCGCCAAAAACATAAGTAAGGAGCCATTTTTCGAAGGAAAATGAGCGGATTACGAATGTTTTTGAAGATTGCGTGAGTGCAAAGCACATAGCAATCTGGTATCGCAGTGATCAGACGTTTAAAATACCGAACGACTGCAGCAGCAGTGCGGCAAGGAGCACGGGTGCAATAAACTTCACCATGACGATATACAGCCTCTTTCGACCGAACTTATATCCTCCCAGAGTCACCTCATCGATGATGACCTGCGGCTTTACAACCCATCCGATCAGAATACAGGAGAGAAGTGCGACAAGCGGCATCAGAAGGTTATTGCTGATGAAATCCATGACATCCAGGATCTGAGCCGTTGCGCCATTTGGAAGCTTCAGTTCAAAATAAAGCGCATTGTAGCCGAGGCATACGATGATACCGACGAGACATGCATAAACGGTTACAATAACCGTGCTTTTCTTTCTGCTGATGTGAAATTTGTCGATCATACAGGAAACAATGGATTCCATGACCGATACGGAAGATGTAATGGCTGCAAAGGAGACCATAAGAAAGAAAATGGTTCCGATTACGCCGCCTGCTGCTCCCATGGACTGAAAGACCTTCGGCAGGGAGACAAACATCAGACCAGGGCCGGCAGACATACCCTCTGTCCCCATAAAGGTAAATACGGCAGGAACGATCATCAAACCGGCGAGCAGCGCAACAATGGTGTCGAAAATTTCGATCTGGTTGATCGATTTCATCAGGTTTGTTTCTTTTTTTACGTAGGAACCGTAGGCAACCATGATACCCATCGCAACGCTGATCGAAAAGAAAAGCTGTCCGAGTGCATCGACAAAGACGGTGAAAAATTTCTGCGGCGTCATTCCTTTAAAATTTGGAACAAGATAAATTTTCATACCCTGCAGTCCCGTACGGACGACACCGTCTGCGTCGGTATGGGTCAGGGTCAGAGAAAAAACAGAAATTCCGATGATTAAAATCAGAAGGATCGGCATCAGAATTTTGCTGTAGTTTTCAATTCCCTTATTGACACCACGATATACAACGAATGCGGTAAGAAAAAGATAGATTCCCAACCACACAATCGGCTGCCATGTACCGGTAATATAGCCGGTAAAGTAACCATCCTCGGCAGCAGCAGTGCCATGTCCGGTGAGAAACACAGACAGGTATTTTAATACCCAGCCGCCAATGGAGCAGTAGTAAGGCAGGATGACAACCGGCACGATACTGGCGAGAAGGCCAAGACCGTTCCAGCCCGGGTGAATTTTACCGTAAGCGACAAGCGGACTTTGTCCGGTTTTTCTTCCGATGGCAATATCAGTTGTCAGCAGGGTAAATCCAAAGGTCAGAGCCAGTACGATATAAACTAAAATAAAGGTTCCGCCTCCGTCTTTTGCGGCAAGATAAGGGAAACGCCAGATATTTCCCAGTCCAACCGCGCTTCCTGCGGCAGCAAGCACGAAGCCGATCGATCCGGTAAAGCTGCCGCGCGTATGTTTCTTTTCCATATAAGATACATCTCCTTATTGATAGACTGACTGTTTTTAACAGCCGAATACTTCTATTATAAAGTTCGGACGATACTTCGTCAACCAGAAGATCTATAGATTGACAATTTCGATTAGTTGTACTATCATCTAATTAGTTGTATATGCATCTATTTGAAACAGATTGAGAATGGACAGGAGGAACAGAAAAATGGATCCAACAGAACGGAAAATAACAAAAATAGCGCGGGAAGCCGGGAAATTTACGGTTCAGGCAATGAAAAAAGAGGGCATCGGCACAGCAGAATTTGACTTTATCCATCTGGTGCGCCATCATCCGGGCATCACGCAGACGGAAGTGCGCGAACAGTTAAAGATTGATAAAGGAGCCGCTGCAAGACGCGCTGCAAGCCTTGAGGCAAAGGGATATCTGATCCGGAAACCGAATCCGTGGGACGGCAGAAGCCAGCTTCTGTATGCTACGGAAAAAGCAGAAACTTTGAAAAATTCCAAAGCAGAAATTGAAACGGTTTTTTATGAATGGCTGCTTTTGGAGCTTCCGGAAAAGGAGGCAGAAAGCTTCTGCGAAACACTGGACAAGCTGTACTGGAAATCGAAGAGAGAACGGCAGAATCATTTTGCGGAACTTTCAAAAATTTTAAGTGAAAAAGCAGATAAAACAATAAAAGCAACAGCAGAAGGAGGCAGCAGCGATGAAGGATGAAACCTTTCGCCCGAACCGGATGCTCTCTTACTTTCAGGAAGAATGGAAAATTCTCTTTTTTGTTACGGTTTCCGGTCTCATCTATAATCTGGGACTTCTTGCAGGCCCCTGGTTTGAGGGAAAAATGACAGGAAAGCTGGTTGATCTCCTCGGCGGCACAGGAACCTTCCACCAGATGCTGATGCTGGTCACGGCCTATGTCGTGAGTATTGGCATTGTGCAGGTTTCCCGCTATTTCAAACGGTTCTATGTCAGAAGATTTGCCAACAACGTCAACCGGCATATGAAGCAGATTCTTTACGGAACGCTGGTTCGCAAAAGCCGTTTGGAGCTGGAAGCGGAAGGTACCGGAAATGTACTGACGAAGGCCATTCTCGATGTAGACGATTGCGTAGAAGGAATGCGGAAATTTACAACGGAAATCTTTGATACCGGTGTTGCTCTTCTCGCCTATGCGTGTATGCTGCTCTGGTACGACTGGCGCCTGGCTCTTCTCTGCATGATTTTTCCACCCATTTCCTACGTGATTGCCGAAAAGATGAAGGTCATGGTACAGAAAACGGGCGCTGCCTATAAGGTACAGTCGGGTGCATTAAGTGCTGCAACCCTGGACCGTGCGACAAATGCCATCACGTATCGTGTCTTTGGCTGTGAGGAGGACAGAAAGGCCGCTTATGAGGAGAATCTTTCGGCTTACGAATCTGCCGCTGTGCGCGCCAATATCTGGAACACAGCTATGCCGCCGATTTACCGTATGATCTCGATGACGAGCATTCTGTTTATCCTGTATTTTGGAGGCAGAAACGTCCTGCATGAGGGTTGGACACCGTGGACCATTGCTGTATTTACCACATTTTTGTCCTGCTACACGAAGCTTGCCACCAAATCATCGAGCGCAGCAAAGCTTTTTAATGCGGTACATAAAGCGCAGGTTTCCTGGAAACGAATCAAACCTCTGTTGCAAAATTCGAAAGCCGAACCGGAGTTTCCGGCCGCAGCACCTGCAGAGCTTAACGTCGATCACCTGCATTTTGCCTATCCAAACGGAAAAGAGATCATCCATGACCTGTCGTTTCAGGCGGCTCCTGGCCAGATCATCGGTGTAACGGGACCTGTCGCATGCGGAAAGTCAACGCTTGGAAAGACTTTTCTCTGCGAGTCGCCGTATGAGGGAAGCATCACCTTCGGCGGAAAAGAACTTGGAAAAATGGAAAAAGCAGACCGGAACCGCATGGTCGGTTATCTTGGCCATGACCCGGAGCTGTTCCATGGAAGCGTGGAAGAGAATATCCGTCTCGGGGGAAAAGAGGGCGCAGAGGAGATGATCCGAGTCGTCTGCCTGGAAGATGAAGTGAAAGCAATGGAAAACGGAATCCATACTCTGGTCGGAACGGGCGGTATCCGCCTCTCCGGTGGTCAGGCGCAGCGCCTTGCCCTTGCGCGAACCCTGTACCACAAACGGCCGGTTCTGGTTCTCGACGATCCGTTTTCGGCACTCGACAAAGAGACGGAGGCACAAATTTTTTTAAATTTAAAGGAGCTGGCAAAAGACTCTATTATAATCCTCATTTCCCATCGCCTCTATCTGTTCGACCAGATGGATCAGGTCATCTGGATGGATGAGTGCCATACGAAGGTCGGCACACATGAGGAACTCCTTGCAACGGTTCCGTCCTACGCAGAGCTCTGCAGCAACCAGACGAAGGGAGGCAGCTTTTGATGCGAAAGAAAGAATCTGTATTGCGGGTAATCAAAGAAACCGTTCGAAAACACGGCGTTTTATCAGCCGCACTTTTGGGAGTCGTCTGCGGTGCGGTTATTTTCGCACTGCTCCCGCCTCTTGTGCTGGCACAGCTGATTGACCTTTTGACAAAGAAGCATACCCTCTGGATGGAAGGAATTCTGCTGTATTTCGGACTTCTTGCCCTGACGGGTCTTCTGGAGTCGGCACGAGAGAGTCTTCTGACGGTATTCGGCCAGAAAATTACACATGCACTCCGAAGCAGTCTGATGGAAAAGTTCGGACGCCTTTCCGCCAACGAGCTGAACCGCCAGGAGCCGGGCGCTCTCGTATCAAGATTTGTCGGTGACATCGACACAGTGGAAAACCTGTTTACCTCCGGGATCATCAGTATGTTTGCCGATGCGTGCAAAATCTTAAGCATTCTTGCCGTCATCTGGGTGACTAATCGTGGACTTACGATTGTTCTGATTATTTTACTCCCTGTTCTGTTCCTCTTTACCCGTTATGTTCAGAAAAACATGCTGGCCTCCCAGATTGCCAACCGCCGTGCAGTCAGCCGTGCTTCGGGTCACGTTCCAGAGACGCTGCACAACATCCGTACCATTCACTGTCTGCAGAAAGAGACGTATATGGAGCAGCAGTATGCGCACTATATTGATGACAGCTACAGCGCAATGGAGAAGACCAATTTTTACGATGCCGTCTATTCTCCGGTCATCCTGATTTTAAATGCCATTGTTGTTGCTGTTGTCATGCTGCTTTCGGCCTCCGGCAATCCGACCGTTTTAAAGCTGTTCGGCATGTCCGCCGGAACCGCCGTTGCTGTTATAAACTATATTTCCCAGATCTTTGCTCCGGTCGAAAGTCTTGGTATGGAAATCCAGACAATTCAGTCTGCGTTTGCCGGTATGGAAAGAATCAATGAATTTTACAGCCTGGAAGAGAAGAAAGAGCCGGCTGCGCTGACTGAAAATACAGATTACGGCATAGCGGCTGAGCTAAAAAATGTGACGTTTGGATATGACGAAAGCCAGGTCATCTTAAACGATGTAAGTCTGCAGATCAAAAAAGGCGAGCAGGTAACACTTTTGGGACGAACGGGTGCCGGAAAGAGTACTATTTTCAAACTGCTGCTCGGTTTATATGAACCACAGAAAGGAATGGTTCTGATTTGGGGTGTTCCATCTGTCGATCTGCCGGATGCAAAAAAACGAAAGGTTTTCGGCTATGTGGAGCAGTCGTTCCACATGGTGCCGGGATCGGTAAAAGACCAGATTACTTTGTATGATGCAAAGATTTCGGATACAGATGTAAAAAAAGCAGCAGAGCTGACCGGACTTGCAAAGACCATCGAGGCGCTTCCGGACCAATATGATACGATCTGTACACAGGATCTCTTCTCACAGGGTCAGTGGCAGCTCCTCTCGATTGCCCGTGCAGCCGCAGCGGAGCCTGAAATTCTGCTCCTCGATGAGATTACCGCAAACCTTGATGCAGAGACGGAAAAAATGGTATTAAATGCATTGCAAAGGGTTTCCAAAAACCGTACCGTAATTTCCATTTCCCACCGAACTATGGCAGAAACGGGACGCGTGATTCCAATTTCATAATTTCTTTTCGTTCATTAAATTTTTGAAACAAAGCGTGCCGGATGCATTCTGACAAAAAAAGATGCGCCGACACGCTTTCTTTGTCCCGCCAGGCAGAACAAAATAGAGCGGAGGAGCGAGTTTCAATTGACACAAAAAAGGGGAGCAAGTACAATAAAAGTAACGAAAAGAGAGGAGGCGGTATTCAGTTGAAAAAGAGAAAATGGAAATTCCGCATCGCAGGCGGCGCTGTCACGCTGCTGGGCATCTATCTGATGGCGGTCGGCTACGGAGAGACGATCACACTCACCATCGCCACGGTTGTCCTGATTTTCGGCATTGCCATCTGGTCCATGGCAACCCCGGAGAACTACAATTCCATGACGGATATGATTGCCATGATCTCCATGGAGAAGCCGCGGAAAATCGAAGAATTTTATGAGGCTTACAAGAACGTCGATACACCGTTCGGTTCTGCATGGCTTGCAAAATTCTACACGATGCGGCAGAAAGCACTCGTTTTCGGACCGGACGCCAAGGGAGAATATCTCTACTTCTGGCTGACCAAAGACGGTCATGTCGGTTATTTGGGATATTCCTTCATCGAAGGCTTTATCAAAAAGAAACTCACCACACCCGTGTATCCGATTCATGAAGATGTTGCAGAGAACCTCGCAGACCATCTAAGCTACCATTCCGATCTGATGATGTTCCAGAGCGAATTAAAAGCGAATCTGGAGCATTTCGTCAAAACCGGAACGGTACAGCCGTTTCAGAAGATTTCGGCGTCCCAGATTTACACTTTCACGGAGGATTACCGCCTGACGGGCCAGCATTTCGATCTGGAGGATACAGACGGAAACCTGGTTTACGAGATCGACAGCACCGTGCCGCTGAAAACATTTTATATCTACGATGCGATGCACACCGAAATCTTCCGCATGACGAAGGAACTGCTCCACGCGCTGCCGACCTACCGTTTTTATCTGTACGGCGAGCCGTATGGTGTGTTGAAAAAGCAGTTTGCACTCGTACGGGATCAGTTCTCGATGGAACTGCCGGAGGGAAAACTGGAACTCCGGGAATACGCCGGCTCCATCGGCCACAATTACTCGGTAAAACTGAACGGAACTATGATCGGCGCCATCGTCGACAATATGGATCTTACCGTCGGAAACATCATGTTCGACAATGCGTTTCTGATTGTCTACGATGCAAAATATCTGCCGCAGCTGACCGCACTCGCTGTGATGGCGGCAAGAGAACTGGCACGCGACAAGGACGGCGGTCTTTCCAATCGGTCCTGACAAAAGAAAGAGAGGGGAATCTATGAGAAAAACGACAAAATTGTTTTTGGGTTTTACAGCAGGACTTCTGCTTCTGTGCGGCTGCTCGGCGGCAGAAGAAAAGTTAGGGTATGAAAACGCGGATGTGGCAAAAGAAGCCCTTGCATCGGCTTCGTCCGTCCGCATGCGCTGTGATCTGGATAACGTTGACGCTTCGGGAAACATTTATGCGGATGAAAAGGCTGCCGCGTATATGAAAAACAGCGGTCTCTTTGATCAGACCTGGACGATCTCTATTTCCGGCGAAGAATGGTTCCATATGAAAATTGTGACGGACGAAGAAATCAATAAGATGACAAAATCCGCTACTACCTATGCATTCTATGATCCGGACAACAACCTGCTTGGCTATGCACAGGAGCGCGTGACGACACCGGATCAGATGCCGGAAGCGTATTACATTATTTTTCTCGATGCAGATCTGAACGAAAAACCATATTACGCATCAGAGGATGGACATACCATTTATACAGAGGGCGGAACGGTGATCGGTTCTGCGAAAAAAGAGATGGACTGGTCCGGTTCACAGTGCAATCTCTATGTGAACCTGGAGGATAACGGTACGCAGGTGATGGATTTCCAGGATAAATACGCCTTGCTCGATATGATGTACGATGAGGCAAATGAGTATTACAAAGATAACAAGTAAGGCGGAGGAAAAAGGCAGTTGAAAAAGAGAATATATACAGCCGCTGGTCTTTTTCTTGCCGCCGCTCTGGTGCTTGGCGGCTGCGGAAAAGAAAAAGTGCCGGAATCTGAGTTTGCAACTGCGGATGAGGCAAAAGAGGCGCTTACATCGGCAGAAACCATAGAAATCTACTTTGACCTGTATGGAAGTAAACGAAAGACGAAGATTGTGGCAGACGGAAAAGTGGCGGGCTATCTTCAGAAGAATACGGTCTATATCAACGAGGAGGAGTGGTTTTCGATTGACTATGTGGAGGATGAGCCCATCAATGACAGAGAAGGCTCCGGCACGACGTACGGCTATTACGACGCATCCGGTACGTGTCTTGGCTATGCGCAGGAGCAGTATGTGGATACCTCCTATGGAAAAGATACAAGACTGATTTTCCTTGATGTAGATGAAACGCCGCTCGATTACCAGAGTTCGAGAAGCGGCAGGATTCTGTATGATGAAAATGACGAGGAGATCGGCAGCGGAAAGATCGGGCGATCAGGGGTCAGTCTTCTTGACCAGTGGTACACGAATCTTTACTGTGCCGTCTTTAAGACCGAGACGGACGGCACGCGGCAGATTGATTTCATGGACCGGATGGCGATGCTGTGGCGTCTGGAGCGCGATTACCGCTCAATTGACGACAATCCTGTCAACACCGGCGTGCAGATTTATGAAACGGTTGCCGTTGTTTTTGTGCTGATCCTGTTGATTGGTTCGTCTTTCTCAAAATGGAGACAAAAAAAGAAAAATTAAAGGGAATGCTCGCTTCCTGGACGGCTGGTTTTGAGAAAAAACCACTGACAGGAAGGGGGCATTTTATACGCTTGTGAATCTTGCACAATTTCTGGTTTCATGCTAAAATTGTGCAGGTATAACGTTTGTTATACTTCTTATATTTATTTTTGAGAAAAGGTATGAAATACAAATGAACGATACAGAAACAAAAAACACAGCGGTAAAAGCGCCGGCACTGATGTCCACGCGGCCTGTGACAGCACAGGATGCGCTGGATCAGTGTGAGAAGCTTTCGCCTATGATATACTACTCTTGTTAAACGAAACTGTTTTAAGGCTTAAATACAGTGTTTTAGTGGAACCACAGATATTTAAGAAGAATTCAATGTTGCACCAAATTGCACCGAGTTGCAGGAAACGGAAACGTGTCAGTGGTACAAAGATGGTCGGAAAATGAAACTCGTTATATTTTTTTTACACGATTACGCGCACACGAAAGTTGTTTATTTTAAGGCAAAATTTTATTCTATGGGCTCGGAATCTGATAAATTATGGAGCAGATTGGAGTGTCACAGACATCTAATCAGATGCAGTTCAGGAATAAAAAGATCTGCGGAAAGCTATACAATAGCATAGAATGATTCTGAGCTAATATGGTATGGGAAGGCCTTGGAACATTGAAAGACCGTTCAAAATGCCATATACTAAGCTTGGTGATCGTTCTGTAGAAACTTGTGAAGCCTACAGACGGGGGAGGAGCCTGCGGGACTCTCCCTCCTTTACTCTGAGGAGAAATTTTATCGTATGAAATGAAAACATTGAAAAGGACGACAGTACCTATGGCTGCCGTCCTTTTTCTTATCCCTTAATTTCAACATCGTTCACACGAAAGTTGTTCGTGATGGGGATACAAAGATATGTTTGTCCATCAATATTTCTTGTTTCGAGCAGATCCAACTGATCTCGGTCGATTTTGAGCGTCATGCCATAGGCGGATATGGTGCATTTGCGGGTATCAATGATGCTGTTTGAATGTAAGACAACATTATCTGAGAACTCCCTGTCAAATGCGTTTAAATCGTCTTCCGTAGCGCCGCATTGTTCCAGAATATGATGTAAACCGTTTTTAGAGATTGTTGGATCTTCCAATTCTTCCGCTTTTTCACAGATGTTCTGATAAAGTTCAATGGATGTTTCTACAGTGTACTGTGACGAAAAGGCAGTATCAACAGCTGCCTGAAAATACTGTTTTTGATCGGGTTCCCATAACGGGAGCTGACAGTTAAGTCCGTTTGCAACGAACTCCGCGTGCATATCCCTTCTTGAATAATAGAGAAGAGAATGGCAGTTTGAAGCGCGATCATCGAAAGAAGGAAACAAAAACGCATTTTCAGGCGGAGCGACCTTTTCTAGTCGGACGAGATTTTCAAAAATGGCTTCCTTCTCATTATATCCGAGATCATTGCTTGTCTTTTTAACAGGGCAAATACAGCAGATTATGAAGCAATAAGTGGTTTCGGAGGCATCATCCATTATCGTTCCGTCCGTAGCCTTTCCCGGTACATCATAAGCCCCCAGAGCGACAAGGATAGCATAGTTTTCTACTGTAGTATAATTTTCTATGATGATTCCATACAATTCTTCCAACGCATCTTCCTGAATATCACCCGTTCCATTGCAGAATTGATATAAAAAGTGTTGTGTTCCACCGGCAGATTCTTCCGACAGAGGAAAATCCACCTGTGTTAAATTTTTTTCCTTCTTTCCGGAAAGAGCTTTTCTGAAGATGTCCAGATATTTGAAAAGTTCATCCTCTGGAAGGGATAAGGCCGGATGCTTGAATTCAGATAAGAGATCTTTCTCAGAATTAACATAACATCCGTAGATAGTGTGAATTGGGTTTCTTTGCATGCAGAGCAGCTTTCGAATTTCTGCGATTTCTTTTCTATTCATTTATAGTGGCCTCCTTTATATATGTATATCTATAGTATTGAAAATATTTAAAATAATAAATTTCACGTAGGAGATTTTTCTTATCTTTGCCGCTTTTTGACATTCTTATATGGAAAAGAAAAATGATATGAAAGGTGTGATCATATGTCAAAGAAAATAATCGTTTTTGTGGTGCTGAGTACATGTTTGACAGCATGTTCTATGGAACCAGCAAGCCCTCCGGCTATTGTTGTTCCGGATCAGAAGTCCGTAGAACAGCAAATGGAAAAGAATGTTGAAGCAAAAGCTGAAGAATATCATGTTACTCCCGAATTATCCGATGATTTTATCCAACAATATTTGGATATGGATTCCTTTGAAGAATTAAGGGAAAGAACTTTGGAAGGAATATGGATTACACAGGATCAGGCCAATATGACCAAAGATGAAATCAATTTATGGGAGCAGGTAAGCCAGGCGGAAGGCTTTACGCAATATACTTCCAAAGACTTTGAAGCGAAAAAGCAGGAACTTAATATGATCTTAGAAGATCTCGCTGCCGAGCAACAACAGACGATAGAGGAATTTGCAGAATCGTATCATATGAGTGAGGAAGAAATTCAGCAATTTATGGAGCAGCAGGCCCAAAAATATATTTCACAGGAAGAAAATGGCGCTGAGTCCTAAGAACATTTGTTTTTAATAAGATTTTCCATTCTATTCATATCAGATCAAATATCAAGAAAGGAGAACAAAATCAGATCTGAAAAACAATTTGTCCAAAAGGAGGAAATCTATGTACTTAGGATTAAAAAAATCTGCTTCTTTACATGATTCATTTGCTTTTTGATGGAAATAGATCAATTAAAAATGGAGTGATGATTGTAAAGGAGAAAAAATTATGTTAGACTATTCAAAAGAAAAGGAATCTATGGAAGAACCAGTTACTCCCTTTGATCTTGCGAAAAAGCAAGAAGCTGATTTGCAACGTATTCGCCAATTTCGTTTGATAGATGATGTGTTTATGAATAAAGTGTTTGAAGACAAAAGTTGTGTCGAACTACTGCTTCAAATCATCTTGAACAGAACGGATTTGTATGTGAAAAATGTTGATTCACAGCATGGGATTAGCAATCTTCAAGGAAGAGCTGTCCGGTTGGATATTCTGGCGGTAGATGATTCTGGAAAGATATACAATATTGAGGTCCAGAAAAATGATCATGGAGCGCAGGCCAAAAGAGCGCGCTATAACAGCAGCCTCTTAGATGCGAACATAACGGAGGCTGGTAATCAATATGAAAACCTCAAGGAAACGTACGTCATTTTTATCACAGAAAATGATGTCATGCAGGCAGGGCATCCTATTTATCATATTGACAGAATCGTGAAGGAAACAGGCGAAAACTTTAATGATGAGGCACATATTATTTATGTCAATGCTCAAATCCAAGATGAAACAGCGTTGGGAAAGCTAATGCATGACTTTTTCTGCGTCAATGCGGAGAACATGAAGTACAGTATCTTGGCTGAACGTGTACGATATTTTAAAGAAACGAAGAAAGGGGTCGTGGACATGAGTAGTGTAATGGAAGAACTTATAGAAGAAGGAATTGCAAAAGGTCGTGAAATGGAAAAGATAGAAGAAAGAAATAGATTTAATAGAATGATTGAATCTTTAATAGAAAACAAAGTTTCAGATGTACAAATCATGAAAAGCACAGGAGTGACTCCAGAAGAGTTAGACGAAATCAAGAAGAAAAAGGGCTTTTTGGTGATTTAAGCAATAGATACCCGGATACTTCTCAAGAGAGAAGGTATCCGGGTATTTTTTATTTATGGGTAATTTCTACATACTATATATAATCAGATCAATAAGCATGAGAGGAGCTTAAATATCATATGGTCTGAAAAACAATTTGTCTTAAAAGAAAGAGAGGAAAAATTATGTATCCAAAGTTCAAAGAAATTGCCCTTGACACAGCTACATGGACCGTCGCATTCCTGGGAGCCATCGAAGAGAGGGAAACAAAATCTAAAAAGCCATTTTGCACGTTTCATCTGTTGGATGGAGACATCGCTATCACAGCAAATCTGTGGAATACTGAGAAAAAAGACATCTACAAAGTGCAGGAAAAGAGTGTGATTTCCGTTCAGTTGTACAAAAAGCTGTATAATGGAGTAGAAACATATGAAGTCAAAGAGTATCAGGCTGCTCCAGATGATGCAAAACTGGAAGATTATCTTCTGACAGCACCTATTCCATCGCAGGACATGATGGACGAAATCAAGAGTATCCTTTCAAAAGAAATCTCTGAAACTGAGTTATATCCGCTGGTTATGGGAATTTTGGATGAAAATGCGGATAAGCTGCTGTACTGGGCAGCTGCAAAAACGATCCATCATAACTGCTATGGAGGCCTGCTGTATCATATGCTCAGAATGCTCAAGACGGCAGTCATTTTATCAAGAGTTTACCGTTTTGATAAAGAGTTGCTGTATTCAGCAGTTATCCTGCATGATATCGGCAAACTGCAGGAGTTAGATACAGATGCAACGGGAGTGGCTGAATATACGGTTGATGGAAACCTGTTTGGTCATACATTGCTTGCTATCGAAATGATCGACCGCAAGAGCTTTGAAAACCCTACATATCCGGCAGAAAAAATCCGTCTGTTAAAGCACTGTATTGTTGCACATCACGGACAGTTAGAGTATGGCGCAATTACCATGCCGGCAGTCAAGGAAGCAATGCTGTTACACGAAATTGACGTAATTGATGCGTCTATGTATCAGTATGAGCAGGTCGAAAAGACACTTAATCCAGGCGAAATGTCAGATCGTATTTTTGGCCTTGGCGTAAAAGTGTATAAACCAGCTGCAAATGCGGAGGAAAAAGCAAATGTTTAACGAAGAACAGCAAAAAGCAATTGAGACAATTAAGGGGCAGCTGATTTTAGTGGCTTGCCCCGGCAGTGGAAAAACGACAACTCTGCTGGGAAGAATCCATGAAATGATTCAGCAGGGAGTCCCTGCAGAGAACATTTTAATGGTAACATTCACAACCGCTGCTGCTGGAGAAATGAAGCAAAGATTCTGGAAGAAGTATGCAGAGGATGGAATGGTCACTTTTTGCACGATCCATTCTTTTTGCCTGGCTACGTTAAAGAAATTCGCACATTTTGATGCGGAATGTGTTTTGGCAACAGGTGATATCTACGAATTTTTCTTTCAGCAGCTGGTCCGCCACAAAGAAATCGTGGATAAAGTGGAATATATTAAAGCGCTGCTCTTAGACATAGCTGTTTGCAAAAACAGTATGTGTCCATTAGCCCAGTTTGAACCAAATTGCGGTGAAAAAGAACTGTTCGATGAACTGTTTAAGGCGTACGAAAACTGGAAAGATGCTTTAGGTAAGATTGACTATGATGACATGTTGCTGAAAGCATATGAATTGATGAAAAACGATAAAACGTGTTTGGAGTGGCTACAGGAAAGGTATCAATACATTCAGATTGATGAGTTTCAGGACACAAATTATCTTCAGCGAGACATTCTGTATCTTTTGGCAGGAGAAAATGGAAATATTGCTGTTGTTGGCGATGATGATCAGTCAATTTATGGATTTCGTGGTGCAAAGCCAGAAATCATGCTTAAATTTGCCGAACATTATCCTAATGCAGTATCCTTGCATCTGTCCATGAATTATCGTTCGGATCGTAAGATTATTGAGTGTGCATCAAATTTGATCCATCACAATAAGGAAAGATTCGATAAGGAATTTCTGGCGAGTCATGAGGAAGAGGGGATTGTGCATCATCAGACCTATAATGATATAGATGCTGAACAACGGGGCCTGGTAAAAATGATTCTCGAAAAGAAAATGTCAATGGACGAGTATCGTAATACCAGCATATTATACCGAACCAATAAAGAAGCAGTGCAGGTAAGTGACCTTTTGATCACAGAAAAAATCCCATTTTGGTGTACAGAGCCTATACAGGATAAGTATGACCATTGGATTTATCGTGATATTTTGAGTTATCACAAATTGGGAAACGGTATAGGAAACAAAATGGATTTGAATAGAATTCTAAATCATCCTCAAAGATTTCTATTTGATTCGCGTTTCTTCAAAACGGATGGGTCACTGAAACAACTGATGAATGTGGCAGCCACCCTTCCAGACGGAAAATGGAAAAGATCAAAGGCAATGGATAGCGTGGAAGATATGTTTTATCTGTTTAAAAAGCTTGAAGATAAAAATCCGGTAGATACCTTAAAGATTTTAGAAAGTTTTGGCAGGTACAAAATATTTCTCCATGATTATGCAGAATACCGAAATATGTCTCCGGGAGAATTATATTTTTACTGGAACAGTTATAAAGCGGATGCAGAAAAACATAATGATTGGAAAGAATGGGATGCGTACGTTCGAAAACATAAAATCATTTTACAGGAACAACTGCGAAAGCATGATGGAATCGCTTTGTCAACACTTCACCGTTCAAAAGGTCTGGAATGGGATCGTGTATATATCCTCAATTGTGTAAAGAACACGATTCCATTTGCAAAACAGGGGACTGTAGAGGATCTGGAAGAGGAACGCCGCTTGTTCTACGTGGGCTGCACAAGAGCAAAAAAAGAATTGCAGTTATTGTCTTATCAGGGAAATTCAGGGGAAATTTCTCCGTTTATTAAAGAGTTGAAATCCTCAGAGTCAGACACAGGTGACAAGGTAGATCTTGACGTACATCTTAAATACTGAAATCAAAAAGCAAAAGGATCGGGAATAATCCCGGTCTTTTTGTTTTGCGATCAATTAACAATTCTATAAATATCAGGTCAATATGAAAAGAAAGGAGTAGCTATAAATAGATCTGAAAAACATTATGTCCAGAAAGGAAAATAAGTATGAAAGAGTATACCAAAAGAGATTCTTGCATGACAATGGAAGAAGTTATTGAACGAAACACAGGAATGTCACTGAAAGCATTTCTAACACCACAGCCAAATCCTTATATTCATAATATGGATCGGGCGGTTGAGTTCTTCAAGAAAAAAGTAAATGATGCTGCAGAAGAAAAAGAAATACTGCAGATCAAAATCGTGGGTGATTATGACGCAGACGGAATGAACGCATCAGCAATTCTGTATGATGCAATCATTTCATATCTCAAGGCAAATTCCCTTGCTGAATACGCAGAGGTGTCTGTAAGGCTGCCAAGAAGGTATTCAGAAGGTTATGGTTTATCTAAAAAAATCATCGACGAATCAGAAAGTGGGTTAATTATCACGGTCGATAATGGAATCGCAGCAATTGATGCCATAAAGAAAGCAAAAGATAAAGGTATCGATGTTATTATTCTGGATCACCATTTAAGCGGAGAGGAACTTCCGTGCGCGGATATTATCGTGGACCCACACTGTGAAGGAATGTCTACTTTTAAACATTATTGCGGAGCAGGCCTCGCATACCGCTTTGCGGAAATGCTTATAACAAATAAGGATTTATTGGATAAGTTGCTGGTATTAGCTGGAATTGCTACAGTGGCAGATGTCGTTCCGCTGATCGGAGCAAACCGTTATCTGGTTCGGCAGAGCCTGAAGCTAATCAATCGCGGAATTGCTACGTCTGGAGTTCTTGCGCTAGTCCGAAAAATGCGACTGGAGAAGATTACAGCCGAAGACTATGGCTATAAAATAGGTCCGGTATGCAACGCATCCGGTCGATTGCTGGATGATGGGGCGATGGATATTTTCCATTTGCTGTCGCAAGAATTGGATGTTTTTGCACTGGATTACGACGAACAGCTTTTGAAGTTGCATGCGCTTGCGGATACTGTTATTGAAAGAAATGTAGATCGTAGGCGTATTACAGAAGAAGCATTGGAAAGGTCTGATGCATTAATATCTCAGCAATGCTTGGCTGACGATGCGGTATATATCATCTATGATACACAAGTGTCGGAAGGTGTTATGGGTATTGTTGCCGGAAAACTGGCGGAAAAATATATGCGTCCAGTAATTGTGTTTGCGCATGCACAGGATGGCGAGAAATTGAAAGGATCTGGAAGAACATATGGAAATATCCATCTGAAGAACCAGGTTTTAGATCCGTGTAAGGAGTATTTTTTTGCCTACGGCGGACATGCCGGCGCTGCAGGAATGACAATACCAGAAAAAAATCTTATGTTGTTCCGAAACAAGGTGAGAAAACTTGATATTCCAGTGCTGTATCGAGAAAAGCGTATTTTGTACGATTTGGAAGTTACAAAAGAAGAAATTCCGGAACTGTATGAAAAAATGGAGTTCTTTGCACCATTTGGCGAAGGAAATCCGGAACCTGTATTTTTTATCCGGAATCTTGAATTAAGCCCGGTGCGTGGAAAATTTTATGAGCAGAATGGAAGCGACGGTAAGAGTATAAAACTCTTTACCATGCCGTATCCAAGTTCTGGTTATCAGATGGAAGCAGAATATTTGCTGATGGATGCTCCCAAGAAGATTGATATGACATTTGAAGTGTATACAATATATTCTCATGGAAAAGAGCATCGGAGATTACGTATGTTGGATTTTTGCGCAAGTAAAAATGCTGAGACGGAGACAAGTTTCAAAAAAGAACTCTCCGCGATGCTGAATTTTATGTAGATGAGGAGTAACAATAAAATGGCAAAAAATTATAAAGAAACGACAACACAGGCAGCAGTATTGCGGACAAGCACAAAAACATTGAGTTTTTGGTGCAATATCAGGGAAGCCCCACTGGAACGTTTTGCAGAACT
This sequence comes from Fusicatenibacter saccharivorans, assembly GCF_027667425.1. Classification (NCBI taxonomy): domain Bacteria; kingdom Bacillati; phylum Bacillota; class Clostridia; order Lachnospirales; family Lachnospiraceae; genus Fusicatenibacter; species Fusicatenibacter saccharivorans. Next base: position 3,476 of record NZ_JAQEGR010000020.1, on the reverse strand, counting down.
GATCGAAGGGAATATTCGGATTGCCCTGCAGGATTTTAGCGGCGGAAAGGGCGATAAGTCTAAATTCGCATATTTTAACCTTGAAATTTCTGATATTTATGAAATTAAAGATTGTATGCAAGCAAAAAAATCCTTTTTCGCCCAGAAAATCTATGGCAAACACCCAGAAACAGGTGGTCAGTTCAACGGAATGTGCAAGTCCTTCCATTTTGCGCTGCAGTACACAGAAAAAGCTCAAAATGGAGAACTGAGTCGAAACCCATATTATCTGTGCATAAAAAATGGATTTGCTCAGGCGGCTCCTGGACAGATTGCAGGATCATTCTACGAAAGAAAAGGGACTTTTCAGGAAGGAGTTGCTGTGTTTATCCGGTTAAGCGAAAGAGATCTGAAGAATCTTTTACGGAAAGTGACTGATTATATCCGTGTTTTTCAAATGCTTGCGGGTCAGCATCTGATTCCTCTTGGACTGGCACAGATGGAAAATGAATATAGTCAGAGGAAGAATGGCTATAATTACAATGATAGTTACACGAATCCAACCGATTATTATAGTCCTGATTATTATAATCAAAACGGACAAGGAAATCCTTCACAGCAGTCTTATGGATCAGTAGGGCCGCGAGAAATGCCTGCTCAAAATACACCGCCATCCATGCAGCCACAAGGATATGGACAAGCTCCTAATTCAAATAGTGCGAATTTGCAGCAGAATAATGTGCGTGTATATAAAAAAACAGTAACCGTATTGACCTTTCCAGTAGCCACTACAGAAGGTTATGTTGCAAAGATCCTGATGGATACGAAGCAGTGGGTATGCTTTTTTGACCAAAATACAGCCGAAATTGTATCTCAGGCATGCAATTCAGGAAAAACACAAATAAAAATGAGGGTAACTCCGTACAGAGGCGGAGCAAAATGTCTTGAAATCATTGAGTAAAACGAATTGCAGGGCGTATGAATTTAATCATGCGCCCTATTTTACAATACTAATCTGTAGGAGGTCTTTTTATGAAAAAATTATTCTTTACTTTTATAGCACTGCTTATTGTATTTTTCTCAGCGTGGGGGATTAAACTCCGAATGCCCATTAATCGTCCCAATAATGTGCAAGGCGAGCAGCAGGTGGCATGGTATGAAACGCGGTATACTGCTCCAACAGCTGAAGAAGAATGGACACTAGATCCGGAAATCCCAGTTAATTATCTTCCAGTAGCTGGTGAGGATGAAGTCTACATGGTATTGGACGATTCGGGAAATATTGTTGGATACCGCCATCGAACACAGCAGGAAGACGGTTCTTGGTTATGGACGGATATTGAAGATCCTAATGCAGAACATTATGAAAAGGTGGATGGACTGGATCATATATACAAAGTAACAGACAAAGATGGAACTTCTTCTTACCAGCAATATGTCCGTAATGAAGATGGATCATACGCATACGTGCCTGTAAACGAAAACGGGGTTCCGTTGGATGATGGAGCCGATGCCACGACAATTGATACAACGCATTATGTGCATAAATCAGGAAATGTGTATGGACTATATAATGATAATGGAGTCCTTACTGGGTATCGGGAGAGAGTAAAGGATGGGGAGAACTATGTATGGAAGGTAACAGATCCTCCACAAAGTTCCACCTCAGACTTACAGGAATGGTCCGAAGCAAAAAAAGATAACGCAAATCAGGGTGACCTATCGGCAGATTCCGGTGACGGAACCCAAAATTCAGGAAATAACGGTGTTATCGTAGGCGGCAGTGGAGCAGAATCCAGTCAGATTGATAACGGTGATGGTACTTATACGAAAACAGAAACCAATGTAAGCACGAAAACAGAAGATGGATATTGCATCACCTATAAGACAACCGTTACAAGCGTATATGATACAAATGGAACCCTTATAAGTACCCAAAAAGACGGCCCATATGAGGTAAGCCGAGAAAAACTTAATGTTTCAGAAGATCCTTCCGCGGCATCAGCAGCAGACACAATAGATGCTGAAGTGGCAAGAGTATCGGGAAAAGTAAGCTATGATACAACAAAAGCGGCTGAACTGCTGGCAAAATTGAATGCAGATCGTGCAAGTGCCGGATTAGGGCAATTACAAATGAACACAAATAGTCTTACTTATAAATTGGCTGTTTTGAAGGCCGCTGATATGGCTATATATGATTATAGCTCTGATGATTCGCCATTATATGGAACATTGTCGGAGCTGGCTCAAAAATATGGTGGAAACGGCGATGATGTCTCTGAAAATATTTGGAAAGTCAGTGTGAAATCAGCCGATGAAATCGATGCTAAATTTCAGTCAAATGAAGGAAGCAGAGGTTTGAGAATGTCTACCGGCTACACGCAGGTCGGTATCGCCATTGTAGAAAAGAATAATCAGGACTATATTGCCGAAGTGTACTTGGAGTAAACGGAATCGTTTATTCCAGAGAAAGGGCTGGGATATGACAGAAACTGTAATGCAATTTAAAAGTGTAGATGATATTATTCGATTTTCAAGAGCTGCAGAACAATGCACATCTCATACATACATAATGCAGGGAAAAACAAAGATTCGCGCAGATGATTTACTGGCAATTTTTTGCGTGGATTATACAGTTCCTGTTGTAGTGATCCATGAAGATGCGACAGAATTTGCACATGCTATGATGATTGAAAAAGCAAAAGTAAAAAAGAAAAAGAGATGAGAAAAAGCTTCCGGAAACATAAAAAAGTTCCGGAAGCTTTCTTTTATACATATTCTTTCTTGATCTGACCATTTCCCTGCACTTTAAGGATAATACTATCCGAAAAATCACCGTCGATAGTTACGCTAAAGGAAATGCGTTTCTTAGGAGTTCGTGCTTTGGATGTCGGCTCTTCAGGAGAAATTCCGATGGACACCATAATATCGTTATCCATTTCTTCATAATCATTTAACTGCTCATCTGATAATCCGAGTCCAACCAAATCACCGTCAACGCTGTTGTAGTCATTGTTCTGGTATTCGAACCAATCTTTTAATCCATCATCATTACGCAAAATTCGGAGAGATCTGGTAATAGACCGTTTGACTTTGGAGACTGGAAGCCCCAGCTTTTTGGCTGTTGAAGCATAGGAAGCCTCTCCGGTTTCAGAACTGTCAAATTTTGTCATTAAAATTTTAAGATCTGTAGGATTAAGCTTTGTAAGGGCCGTGTTTAAGAGCAGCGTAGCCTGACCCTCGATATATTCTGTCTCTGGGTTTTTGACATAAGATGTCATTTTTGCTTCCAGATGATCCTGTTTGGACTGAGAATCTTCGTCATCGGTACCGTCATAGGATACTTCGTCAATATAAGTCAGCCTGAATAAAATATCATGAACCTGACGGAGCGAATAATTCGTATATAACGCAATATTTGATTCAGTAGTGCGTTTTCCCTCTGTTTCCAGAACGTGAATGAAAAGTCTAATCCCCCAGCTATGCTGGGGAGAATA